>CACVAY010000146.1:0-51595 GCA_902727985.1 uncultured Thiotrichaceae bacterium
GACTGTCGAAAGCGTTTAAGTATATCGGGAATGCGGTCGAGGCGGGCTTTGGTGGTTTCCACCTGTGCCAGCAGAGAGTCGAGTTTATCGGCGATGACTTTTTGCTCGGCTAGGGGTGGGAGAGGAAAGACATAATTCTCAACAAACTTTCTTGGCACACGGCGCAACCCAACAGCGCCGGTCATATTTTCAGAGCCTACCTGCATAAAGTTTTGCGATTTAATGACACTGAATATGTATCGCTGTGAAACGTATGATGTATGAGGACGCAATACATAAAACTCCGAACTGCCTGCGCCGATCCCATTAGGTAGATATTTGACGATAGCGGCTTTACCATTTTCAAAACAAGGGGTTACCTTTGCAAAGATCACATCGCCATTTTGAAAGTTTGTATAAGACTTCTTTATTTCTCCCCAGCTTTTATTCTCAAACTGCAACTCCCCAAAATAGCTCTGTGGGGCAAGTGACATCGGCACAAATCCCGCATCAGACTCAGCATTTGCATCAATTTTTTTGGGGTTTACCTGAGCAACTTCGCTTATTGAGCAAACACACCAGCCTTCTGGCACAAGCATATCCGCTGCTTCCGCCTTCGCAGCAGCGACTACTTCGGGTTTTTCTTCCGCTAAAATCTGTTCCAGTGTTCTACCCATTATTGTCCTTTCCATGATTTATGTGCTGCATCGACCAGCTTCATGCTCTACCGCTGCATCCATTTCTTCCAGTGTGAGCTGTTTGGTGACATAAGCGGGTTTATCAGTCGGACATTCAATTTCAGTTTCAGCAAAATACTTGCGTTTTTCATCCAATATCCACGCAAAATCAGCAGATTCTTGCAGCAGTGAAGGATCCTGTTGCTTGGCTTTTATAGTTTCTGTGGTGATCATGTCTAAATCTCTTCAAGCGTTCGTTGGGGTATCATTCATCAACCAAAGCGCATTAAAACCGATCCCGCCGATCACGGTAATCGTCAGTATTCGCACCTTTCAGAACCCCACGCATGGCTTGCAGCGAGCGAACCGGTGTCCGTTCGATATGCCTTTTCATCTCAGCAGCTTTAGCCTCAGCAGCAGCAACCACTTCCGGCTTCTCCTGCGCCAAAATTTCATCCAGTGTTCTACCCATGATTAACTCTCCCGTGACTCTCTTACCGCATCAAGTATATCCTGAGTTGAAGCTTCAGTCTGAACTCTGGGAACATCAAAAGGAGAACTCCCATTCTCCAAAGCCACCAACAACGCATCCAACTCCCCCAGCGCTGCTGTCAACTCATCCTTAGCCTCTGCCGCTAACACTTCTGGCTCGGGCAAATTTGCCGCATCGACGCTATCTTTATCTTTCAGCCAGCTAATATCCAGTGAGTCGCCTTTGGTGTCAGCAATCCACTCTCGGCTAAAGCATCGCCAGCGTGATTTCGCCAGGCGTTCGTCGACACCTTCAGCGGTCGTTTGATCAACTTCCAACGCTTCCACATTAAACGACCATTCGCCTTCTTCACGCGGGCTGTTGCCATCTGCATCTTCACCAAAAACTTGTTCAAACGGATGCAAGTGTGATTCCGTAAACGGGGTGCGTTTACCAAAATTTGGCATATTCATGCGCAGGTCATACACCCAGACGTTTTCCGTACAGCCTTCGTCTTGCATTTTATCCGTGGCGCTGCCTTTGGTGAAAAATAGCACATTGGTCTTGACGCCTTGTGCATAAAAAATCCCCGTCGGTAGGCGTAATATCGTATGCAGATTACATTTATTCATCAGGTCGCGGCGTACATCCGTGCCGACGCCTGCCTCAAACAAGACATTATCCGGCAACACCACGGCGGCACGACCACCGGGTTTCAGGTTGCGGTAAATATGCTGCAAAAACGCTAGTTGCTTATTGCTGGTTTTATAGGTGAGGTCATCGCGGGTGTTACTTGCCTCGCCGCCTTTGCTGGTGCCAAAGGGGGGATTCGCCAGAATAATATCCGCTTTTGCCAAGGCTTTGCCTGCATCACCTAACGCATTGCCTAAATGCACTACGCCTTCATTATCGCCTTCCATACCGTGCAGTAGACAATTCATCAATGCGAGCCGTCGCGTTCCAGGTACTAATTCGACGCCCACAAAAGCTTTGTTTTTCTGAAACGCCTGCGCCTTTGCATCAAGGTCGAACAGTTCGTCGGTTTCTTCCTTGATATAGCCATCTGCCGCAATCAAAAATCCTGCTGTGCCCGCTGAGGGGTCTTGGATGATCTCGCCTGCTTGTGGAGCGATGCAACGTACCATGCTATTAATCAGTGCGCGTGGGGTAAAATATTGCCCCGCACCGGATTTGGTTTCACCGGCATTTTTTTCTAGCAAGCCTTCATATAAATCGCCCAGTCCGTCTTTTTGCGCACTGAACCAGTCGATCTGATCCAGCGTTTTTATCATTTGCTCCAGATGGCGCGGCTCACGCAGGCGGGTTTGTGCATCGGCATAAATCGCGCTGATTAAGGGATCTTCATGCACCTGGACTTCTTTGGTTTGCCCCGGATGGTCGGGGTCCGCCTCATTACGCTTGCCCGTGGATAGGGCGAGCAGCAGAGTTTTGTAATCGTTTAATAAATTGATGCCGGATTTGTCATTGATATCGGTCCAGCGACAGCCCTGCGGTAAGGGATGCTTTTTCAGCGTTCCCGCTTCGGTGTTCTCATGCACCATTTTGATAAACAACAGCAGCACCAGCTCGGTGACGTAATCGCTGTAGTTAATGCCGTCGTCCCGTAGCACGTCACACAGGTTCCAGAGTTTTTGTACGATGTCGTTGTTGTTCATAGTGTTAAGCTCCCACCCAATTGACCAGACGTAAGCCGTCCACTCGTGCAAACTCCCGTAGGTTATTTGTCACCAGTGTTAGCCCTTCATTACGGGCATGCCCCGCGATATGCAGATCATTGACGCCAATAGGGGTTCCTTTGCGTTCTAAATCGGCGCGAATATCGCCGTAGTGTGCAGCTGCCCCAGTGGTGTAATCGAGCACTTCCAGGCGGGACACAAAGTCTTCAACCTGCCGTAAATTCCGTTCGGCTTGTGCGCTTTTTTCGACACCGTGCATTAATTCTGCCAGCGTAATACTGCTGATTGCCATTTGGGTGGCGTAACGATTAAAGGTTTCCAACACGTCTGGCGGGCGGCGTTTGATGACATAAATAACGATATTTGTGTCGAGCAAGTACTTAAGCATCAGAAGCTTTCCCTTTCTTGCTGCTGCTGTGAGGCGCGCTCGGTCATAAAGTCATCGCTGACGTTTTCAGGTGATAGAAAGAAGCTATCCCACGTATTTTCAACGGGCGAAAGTATGCGGTCTTTTCCCATGATGCGCACCTGTACTTTTTTGATGTTATCAGGAAAGCGGGTGTCGGCGGGTAAACGAACTGCCTGTGTGCGGTTGTTAACAAACACTGATCCAAGTGGCATGATTGAACTCCTATAGTGCTATATACTTAAAATATATAGCACTATCTGCCACCTTGCAACGAATAAAAAAACGTGTCTAATTTTTGGTGTTTTCTATTCATGAACCTCTCTTGTTGGCTATGTACCAGCTATCTTCCACATTCCCTCACTTAATTCATCTAGTACGCTATCCAGCTGATTCCCTAGCACTTTGTCCAGCTGCTTCGCGCCGCCATGATCAGCAAAACGCTGATTGACAAATTCATGGTCAATAATCACTTCATGCACTAATTGTTTGGACAGTCGTTCTAGCCATTTACGTTGTTGGGGTGTCCAGCGCTGACGCTGATAAATTCGCTGCATTGCCTGTGCCACCCGTTGCTCAAAGGGCACTAGCGGTTCACCTAAGGCGGCACGGCGAATATGACCGATAATGCTGGCGGCAATGTCCTGATTGGTTTGATTGCGTATCGCGGTGCGTAGCGTTGCCTCACTATAACCCGCGCCGTCTAGTAGCAGTTTTACTTCCTTTAACTGCTCACGGTTTAGGTCACGTGGCTTATTCACCACTGCCGCTAGTGCGGTATTTTGATTGAGCTGTTCTTTAATAAACTGGTTAAAGCTATCAAGATAATCTTCGGGGCGTTCATACTGGCCATAGCTCTTGGTGCGCTCCTGAATCTTATCGTCATGGTCGGATATAATTGGTTGGTAGTCGCTCCCCATGAGGTGGCCTACCTCGCTTAACTGCCCCAGCAAGCCGCTGTGTTGGGTTAAAAATGCTGAAGCGTGTTGTGGCCCCATGGTGTGCAGGTGTTTATGTAGCAATTTTGGCTCGACTCCCCAGAGGTTTTCTAGCTCACCCAGTTTCTCTTTCAAGGCGGGCTTCGTCTCGGCCTTCTTTTCGGCTTTTCGTAACACGCGCATGACTTTTTGGCTGAGCTGGCTGAGCACTACATCGGCATGGGTTTCTTCTGCTTGTTCACCAGGGGCATTTAATGCGCGCTCCAGTTGTTGAGGTTGCGTGAGTTCCTCCAGCAATTGTGCCAAGCTGATTTTTGGATCTTTCACCAATGGCTTCATGGTATTCACGTCACTGAGCGCGGCATAAATATCCACAGGGTCGTAAATGCGAAATACGGTTTTGCCAATTTCATCGCAACGCCGCGTGGCACGACCGATCATTTGCTCATACAAAATGCGTGATTTTACCCGGCGCATAAAGACCAGATGAGTGATTTTTGGTACATCAATGCCGGTGGTGAGTAAATCGACGGTGATGGCAATATTTGGATAACGCTCATTTTTGTAGCGGCTGATCAGTTGCGCGACTTTGTCACTCTGGCCAGTAATTTTTTCAACGGCAGCTTGATTGTATTCATCGTTGTAGAGGGCCTTAAAGGCTTCATCCAGTAAACGCTTCACCATATCCGCATGGCGATCAGTGGCGCAGAAAATCAGCGTTTTCTCTTCACCAAACGGGTCGAGTTCATCGACTAACTGCTCACAGATGACCCGATTGAAATTCTCATTAATCACGCGTCGGTTAAAGGTATCGACTTCAAAACTCAGTTCGTCATCCAGCTCTGCACTTTCTACTTCACCGGTGTGGGTATTGATGGCACTGACGGTTTCGCCTTTGTTGAAACGGATGCCGTTTTGCGTCAACAGGGTTTCATAACGAATCGGTGGCTCATGATCAATCAGCCAGTCATCGGCTACCGCCTCACGGTAGGAGTAGGTATACACTGGCTTGCCGAAGATGGCGCTGGTGTGCTTGGCGGGTGTTGCCGTCAGGGCGATTTTGACCGCATCAAAATATTCCAGTACGCGCCGATAACTGGATAAATACTGTGCGGCATCGCGAGTCGCCAACTCGCCTTCAGTCATCTCCTGATCCAGTGTATAACCTCGATGTGCCTCATCAATAATGATGCAGTCGAACTGATCCAGCGGCGGCGGGTTGTCGCTCATAAAAATACGCTTGACCATTGCCTGTACCGTAGCGACCTGCACGCGAGTTTCGGCTTCGCTGGTCATATCGCCCAATTCAGCGACATTGTAAATTTTCGATAGGGTGTGGTTTTGTTCCAGCGGTGCTTCGTTAAAGGCATCAATCGCCTGTTGCCCCAAGGCGGTACGGTCGACCAGAAACAGAATGCGCTTAAAACGCTCGGCTTTTAAGAAGCGATACATCAGACCGATAATGGTGCGGGTTTTACCGGTGCCAGTCGCCATCGCGAGTAAGGCAACTCGGATGTCCCGTTCCAGCGTATGTTCCACTGCTTTGATGGCGAGCTGCTGATAATCGCGTAGTTTTAAATAGCCGAAGGGTTCATGTTTCAGCTTTTCCTGTGCGTCTGTTTGGCTGCGTTTGAGTAAATCCAGCAAACCATCGGCGGTGTGAAATTTCGCTAAGTCACGCTTGAGATTCGATGGGCTGCGCACATCCCGAAACCACGTGCCAGATTGTTCTTTCAGCTGTGGCACTAGAGGACGACCATTGCAGGAATAGACAAATGGCACTTTATAATGCCCGTCGGCGTCATCCGGCCATGCCACTGTCATGCCTGCCACTTCCCATGCACCTGTTAGCGGTGGGGCAACGGTAAAGCCTTTGCTATAACGCTCGGCTTGCGTGATTTTTCCCGATACATTGACGTTTTCCCGCTTGGCTTCCACTACTGCAATCGGTGTGAGACCCGTAAACAAGACATAATCTGCACGACCGTGTTTGCCCTTGTGTTTTGTCGGCCATTCGGCAATAGCGATATTTTTTCCTTTTTGCGGACGTGTGCCGTTTTTAAAGCTTAGCGCCTCGCTATCGGCTTCCCAACCAGCTTCCAGCAATTGCTGGTCAATTAAAATACGTGTCAGTTCTTCATCGAGCACGATATGCTGAGTGGCGACTTCTGTATTGCGAGTAAGCTGTTGACGATTGGCTCTTTTGACCTTCTCATCCTGTTCAGCTAATTGCATCTGTAGACGTTTGATTCTGGCTTCATAAGCCTGCTGTTGTTGCGCCAACGCGGTTTCATGTTGTTTGGCTTGTGCGGCTAACTCGCGCGATTCTTCATCCATGGCCAGCGCCAGTTCTTCATACTCAGCTTTTTCTCTGGCAATTAATTCGTTGAGTTGCTGACTGGAGTCCAGTTCAATATTCGTCTGTTGTAGCTCGGCTTTGAGCTTGGTGATGTCGGTGTGTAACTGGCGCAACTGTTCACTTGGGTCACGAATCGGCTGAAACGGGCCTGGTTTGAATTGTGCGCCAGACTTGCCGAATGACTGGTGGAACCAGATCGCCAGTCGCCGCGCTACAGTCAGGCCGTTCATGGCTTCTTTATGCTGGGTTCTGAATTGGTGGGTGGCGCGGTTGCCTTCAATACGCAAGGTATGAAAAAGCTCGCGCACCATCGGTTCAAGTTTTAATTCACGATTGACTTTGTGTAACAGGTCTAGCTGCGAGGTGTGTTCGTCAAACGATACCTCCAAGCGCACTGCAACATGTTGCGCTATCGCTTCACCCAACTGACGTAGCTTGATCAGCGTGGTATTTGGGTCACTGCTAAACGCCCGCTCAGCAGCACTTGCTAGCTCAACAAACAAGGGATCATGTTCCTTGAGAAAACTGAAATTGCCGGAATCGCTGAGGTGATTTGGCGAGTTGATCATGCTAAGCCCCGAATGTATTAAACGTTGAGTTATTTTAACGTATTAACGTGGCTATTGTTATTGTATATTCGTTGCTGGAACAGAAGCTTAGGCAGTTAGCCAATCTTTGATTGGAACAGTGATTGGATCGTTTCCAGTGTATTGAGGTGGCTCAAACCCTGGCAGAGGCTATACGGCAGGTTTGTCGGTAACTTCTGTTTGAATTGATACGTTCGGTTGTCGAAGCAATTTATGCTTAAAAACGAGAAAATATGATCTAAGGATTTTTAATTCCTTATAAATTCCCGCTTTATCTGACAGGATCCCTGAAATGATCTATTTATCATAGGGGCTCTAAAACTATCTGGCTTGCAGTTGCAGCAAAACCGTCGTTTTTAGAGGTTCCCCATCATGTTCAATACAATTGGAGATTTGGTAAGTCATGGATAAACAAACACAAGTAGAAATTCCACAAGACGCATTTGACTGGTATGACGAGTACGCTCATGGTGGTATTGATCGGCGAACTTTCTTGGCGAGGCTTGGGACATTAGCGATTGCTGGGCTGACGATTGGCGCTGTTAGTAATGCTTTGATACCCAATTATGCGCTGGCTGAGCAGGTGTCTTTTAATGATGAGGACATCACCGCGACTTATGCGGAGTTTGAATCGTCTAAGGGGCATGGCAAGGGTCGAGGTTATTTAGTGGTACCGAGCGATGTGGGGAGCAGCGCCCCAGTGGTTTTGGTGGTGCATGAAAACCGTGGTCTCAATCCATACATTAAAGATGTAGCGCGGAGACTGGCCAAGATTGGTTATGTCGCATTCGCACCTGATGCGTTGCATTCTCTGGGGGGGTATCCCGGAAATGATGATGAAGGTAGAGCTATGCAAAAATCCCTTGATCGGGTCAAGATAGAGCAAGATTTTATTGCGGCAGCGCAATATCTGAAACAACATGAATTATCGAATGGTAAGTTAGGTGTCGTGGGTTTTTGCTTTGGTGGTTATATCAGCAATATGCTTGCAGCAGCCTTGCCCGATGAGATTGATGCAGCTGTACCTTTCTATGGGACTCCTGCTAGAAGTGGTATTGAACAGATTAAAGGGCCTCTTATGTTGCAGTTTGCTGAGCTAGATAAACGTGTAAATGCAACATGGCCTGACTATGAGGCGGCGTTAAAGGCCAACAGTGCTAAGTATGAGGCTTTTGTTTATCCTGGTACGAATCATGGTTTCCATAACGACTCGACTGCGAGATACGATAAGGATGCTGCGGAGCTTGCTTGGTCGCGTACTACCGCATTCTTTGATAAGCATTTAAAGGGCTGAGCCAGTGTGCTTAATCACTAATCGTATATTTTTTTAAGCGATATAAGAACTTATCGCGGCTCAAACCTAATAAACGAGCTGCGTGAGATTTGTTGCCTTGTGTATTGCTCAGGGCTTGTTCAATCAGGTTACATTCCAGTTTGTTAATATCAATGCCGGAAGCGGGTAGAACAAAGGTGTTTGAGTCTTTGGGGCGATAATCAACAATATTCGCGGGTAGATTGCTGACATCAACGGTTTGCCCTGACATCAGAATAAAAATCCGCTCACAAAAACTATGCAATTCACGGATATTACCAGGCCATGGGTAGTGTGAAAGTTTGTTTACTGTGGCTTTGCTGAGATTTGGAGGGGGCATTTTGTAGCTGGCAACCAAGTCACGAAAGAAGGCGTCAATCAGAATATTGAGATCGGAGCAGCGTTTGCGCAAAGGCGGCAGATCCAAAGGCACAATGTTCAATCGATAGAAAAGGTCGTCACGGAAATCTCCTGATAAGACTAAATCCTCTAGATTGTGTTTACTGGCAGCGATAATGCGTACATCATTGTTCACACTGGTGTTTTCAAGAAAATTGAGTAACTGGCTTTGTGAAGGTAAAGGAAGCTCTGCGACTTCATCAAGGAATAATGTACCACCTTGAACCGCGTTTAACTCATCAACGTTAGTTTGATGTTCAAAAAGTAAAGCGTCGATTTCACTTGTGTTCAAACTCGAGCAATCCACTGACAGAAAGGTTTTGTTGCCACGTTTACTTTTTTGATGAATGACGCGCGCAAGGAGTTCTTTGCCCGTTCCGGCTTCACCAGTAATCAGCGCAGTCACATCCGTTATGGCTACTAGGTTGCTTGTTCGCAAGACTTCTTGCAGAGCAGGGGATTCTCCATAGATGTGATGTGTTTTCTTTGTCATATCTAAAATCAATGGTGCATATGCAGTGAATGATCCTCATGGTGACCAAAAATTAAGAACAGGCTAATAATGCCGACAAAAACCAAGATTCCACCGCTAACATTTCTCAGCCAGGGGGCTCGATGAAAATGCGTTAACTTTCCGGCAAACATACTAGCGCCTACCATTGGAGCGAGTGTTCCGGCGCCAAACAGGGCCATAAAAATACCTGCGTCTATGGCGGATTCCGTGGTTAATGCTAACACCAACGCGTAATATACCAAACCACAGGGCAACCATCCCCAAATTAAGCCAAAGGTAAAAGCATGAGATGGTTTCTTTATTGGCATGACCTTTCGCCCAATGGGCTCTAAATGCTTCCAGATAGGTAGCCCTAATTTCTCAATCAGAGATATCTGAGGAATCCATCGAGCAATAAAAATGCCAAGAATGATGACTAATATCGCGGTTAGGATACGCAAAAACGTTGCGGTTCCTTCTGGCATAAAAGCCTGTAAGAATGCTTGCCCCAAAAAGCCCAGGATCACGCCTGCTGTGATATAGCTAACAATGCGTCCGATGTTATAGGCCATACTGTATTTGAATAGTTGGCGTTTATCATTTCGGACTTTGGGATCCAGACTCATGGTCAATGCACCTACAATTCCACCACACATGCCAAAGCAGTGCAGGGTGCTTAGTAAGCCAATGGAGAATGCGAGCATATTGAATAAGGTCTGTTATCTGTTAAATGTAAGACAGATTAAAACATGCGAGATGCATTAGGTCATCTCTTTGAGAGATCTAAAATGGATAGGTAATGGTCTGTGAATATTTAGACCTGAATCATTGGCTTCACTTAAGGAAGCTCTGATTAGGTCTATTTTTTTGGAATCGGGACTTTAGTCCCGCCCTTCGTAGGGTATTTTCAATATGTTAGGCGAGGCTAAAGCCTCGGTTCCAATATTGTTTGGGTTTGATCAGAGGTTCCTCAAGGGAACTGAGTGGCATGGCTCTGCGTCACCATGCTACTGAGTCCCACGTAGATTAAAAATCAACCGTTAGCTTTGCCCAGACAGTGCGTCCAGGCTCGTTTACTTTTACGACTGTTGGGTCAAATGAATTACTACGGCTTGCATGTTCGGCATAGCTTTTATCAAGAACATTATCAATACCTAAGCGGAGATTGGTGTTTTTCTGAACCTGATACCTGCCATAGAGATTTAGCGTACCATAACCCGCTGTTTCACCGACCTCGACAGGGCTCAAGTCGTCAATACGGTTTTGCTTGCTAGCGAAGTTGATACGTGTGCCCACGTCCCATTTGTCCTGCTTATAATCCAGCTGAACTTTACCATTGAGTGGCGGGGTTTGAGCAATAGCTCGGTCATCACTGGTGTTCGTCGCATGAACATAGGCCAAGGCGCCTGATAACTTGAAAGCATTATTTAATGTGATTGTACTCTCAACTTCTGCACCATAAAGTTGTGCATCAACATTACGGTAAATGGTTGCGCCATCCGCTTGTAATATACCGTCCTGGCCTGTTGCGCTATCACGTAAAATGTAATCACTGACCTCATCAAAGAACACGGTGCCGCTCCAGTACAAGCGATCTGTGCTTTTGCTTAAGCCAACATCAAACTGATGGTGTTTTTCAGGTTTGATCGTTGGATTGCCTACCCAACGCAAGGTTGGATCAGTGACCCATTTGTTCATACCGCGTTCGGTACTGTCAGCGGTTCTTACACTTCGGCTGATACCTGTGAAAAGGGATAGGTCGTTGGCAAGATCCTTTTCGTAACGTAATAGTCCTCCAACATTGGCCTCATCCTGATCTGTGTCAGTTGTTCCGTAATAGTGGAGATAGGACTGGTTAGCAGTGCGGCCTGTTACTTGTGCTGCTACATCTGCTTTACTGCTTGAGGTATCCACGAGATCAACACGTGCGCCGTATTTAATGCGTTGTTTTTGGTCTAAGCGAGTGGTTGCTTCTGCGAACAAACCCGTTTGCTCTATCGAGATGTCCGGCCACATCAAGGAGATAGACCTTCCACCCGCTCCATCATTTTGTAGCTGCGCATCACGATCATTGTTTTGCATATCAATACCGTATTCGATAAGCGTTTTACGTGCTGTGGATTGCAGAACTAAACGTCCACCTACGGTTTTCGATGTGGTAGGAGTTGCCAGTTGCATGCCAGTATTTGGGCGCAAACTGTAGTTATCCATCAGATGATCGACATCACTCAAATAAGCTTCTACCTTAATGCTGTCGATGCTACTATTAGCAGGTTTATCTAAATAGCGTAAACGGACAATATCGCTGTCTTCTTCAGGGCTATCCATACCAGCGCCAGGATAAAGCGCATCGCGGAAGCGGTTTTTCTCAACGCTTAGCTCAAATAGACGATCTTCAGTAGGGGTATAACCAAAAATCAGCCCAGCCTGTTTGTGATCAAAGGAGGAGCGTACTTCCGTACCATTACCGTCGTCATAGTTGCCATTCTTTTTAATTTCGCTAATGCCACGCACATAACCTTTCTCAGTAGATGCCACAACATCCGCGATCACATCATGCTCAATGCCATTATGACTCCCCATCGTACTGATGCGACCATGAATCCCTGTTTCTTCAGCGAGTTCACGCGTGTCACGTTCGAAAAGTACCGTGCCACCACTCCCGCCACCGCCATTAACAAGGGTTTGTACTCCTTTTTGTACGATCACATTCTCGTAGGTTTCCAGTGCGGCCCAGCTAGTGGGGGGATCCATACGGTTTGGACAACCGCCATGAATATAAGCACCATCGAGCAAAACGTTTAAACGTGTTTGCGACTGACCACGCAGAATAGGTTCAAGCCCGCGGCCACCGAAACGACTGACCGACATACCATTAACCTGCTTTAAGAAATCACCCCCATCAGCACTGGTTGCACGAGTACGGCCATTATCTTCGGCGCTTGCAGTATTGGGATTTATATTGACAGTATCTTCGATAAGGATGGTGTCCAAATCCTCCGCTGAAACATGCATTGCCAGTAAAATCGATAATGAGAGTAGGGGAATTTTAAAGCTTGCTTTCATTCTTAATCCTTCAGTTTGTAGCTATCTCTGACGACATTATGAAATGCTGATAAGGCCTTTATAAACAACTATTTTGGGTTTCTGAAAATCGCTGTGTGATATCACACACTTTTAATGTTTCCCAGTCATATCGGCCTAATAGGATTTACCGTAAGCGAATTTTCAGCGGTTCAGGTTGGACAGTACTTGCGCATTTAGGTAAAAAAACTTTCTAAAAATTGCTATATTATCTACCAGATTAGGTAGTATTGCTGAGCTACCCAAACCTTTTCAGCGCAGAGTGTCGCCAGAACATTTACAAGCATCTACTTTACGTCAATAGGCTTAATTGACGTTATTCAGGTATTGCGAGCTGAGGACTCGGGGGAAAATTATTTGATTTCGAAGGATGAGCCTTCGAACCATAGGAAAAGAAATGTCATTATTAATACGTTGTTTGCTTCTCTTTGCTTTTGCTACCCCAGTTTCATTAATGGCAGAACAGGCTAGTGTGAAAAAAGAATCCACAAAGCAAGAGGGTGTGATTGATGATTTGAGTAGGGAAGACGCACAAAGTAGCCTGGGTGGGAAATGGCGAATGCTTTCTGATCAGGTCATGGGGGGTGTCTCTATTGGAAAGATGGTATTGACGGAACAAGGAGGAAGGCGTTGTCTACAACTTCAAGGCTTGGTTTCTACAGAAAACGATGGTGGTTTCCTGCAGCTGGTACTCGATTTAAATCAGGGGAAAGCATTTGATGCCAGTTCATTTCGCGGTGTTGAAATAGACGTCTTGGGCAATGGAGATGATTATGAACTACACCTACGCACATTGGGATTATGGTTTCCCTGGCAGGCTTACCGTGCAAGTTTCACCGCTACATCGCAGTGGAAAACAGTGACATTACCTTTTACAAAGTTTATGGCTTACAAAACCTCAAAACGTTTAAATACGGCAAAATTTAAACGCGTAGGCTTAGTGGCTATTGGCAAAAATTATCAGGCTGATATTTGTTTAGGAGCCATACGTTTTTACAAATAATTTTTCAAGCCATTGCTATCACTGCCCGGTAATAGCACGCGTGAAACCTCTCCTAAGCTAAGAGTGATATTTATTATTCTTGAAGTGCAATGGATGCCATCTTCATCGTGCTTTCAAATGATTCTGCGCCCGCAATAAATAAACCATTATGGCAGAACATGGCATCATCTATCCCTGTCGCTTCTTGAAGCTCTTTATCGGATAAGCCAGCCCATGGTTTAGGTAATGATTTTCTGTCTTCAAATGAACCTAGTTCAACAGGGACTGTTTGAATTCTCCATTGGCCTGTCTGAGAGGGGTAAACCATATACAAGGCCTCTTCCGATAAGGCGTGAACGGTTCTTTTCCATGGAGTATATTTTTCTAAAACAATCACTCGCGGGTCTTCAGCATTATCAATCGCTTCAGCCACAATAGATTTTGCACTAATGCCGCCGTTAGCGGATGCGATAAATCGTGCTAAGAGGATAACTGCAAACTCTACTGCCTCGTCAAAACAGCTATCAAAATGACTCTCTTCTTGCCAAGTCGGGTTAAACATTGAGATCGTTTGGCTAAGGCTAATACCGTCATAAATACCTTCGACATGACCACAATCAATCGCATCAATTTTTGATACTAGACCCTTATCAACCGCATTTGCGACGTCTTGATTACCTTCACATATTTCTAAGCCGTATTTCTGCCAAACCAATCCAAAAGAAGAATAAGGAATGCCGTTCTCACGCGCGCCTGCGCCCCCCCGTTGATGATGATCAAAACGGCCTGCATCCGCGTTATATTCACCACCGACATCAATCACAATATCAGCTTTGGCGATAAGCGCTAAGTCACGTGTGCGAATGAGTTTAAAAGAAGGGAATATGCTTTTAAGTGCAGCGATACTGAAAACATCATCTGCATGAAAATTACCGTTGTGAGTCGCTATCGTTAGTTCTGTCATGTGTTGTGTCTTTTTAGAAAAGAAAATTTAAGGTGCTGTTCGTTAAGGGCTACTGTTTTGGTGGGATTTTGATTTCGGATTCTAAACGAAGACGGTCAACAAAAATAGTTGATTCTTACAATGCCGGCGTCAACCCCCAAAAGATATGACGTAAAAGTGAGCCGTTGGTAAACAGTCTAAAGTTCTTCTCTAAAATTTCAGTGGATCAGGTTACCTATGATGCGATTGATAGCTATGGGACGTTGATGGCACTTACTTGTCGCTGTAATCTGACGTAGGTTCTTCTTTCACCTCTTGTAATTCACCTTCGATATTTTCTAGTGTCTGCTCAATACGGCGAAATTCATCATCATAATTCGACGTTTCGACATAATTGACGACCTTATCTTTTATCTGAACTGCGTATTCGCCAATCAGTGGCACATCAACGAACAAGGTGAGCACCCAGATAATAAATGCAATAAAAACAGAGGCACCGATAATCGTGCCTAAACCACGAAATAAGCCTGCAACAAAATTTGTCCAGATGATACGCCAAGGGCTAGATGAATAACGGATAAATTCCTTGAGTGTCTCATTGGCTCGTCTCTCTGCTTTGTCCATAGGTTGAGTGTTCTTCTTACTAGTCAATTGGCTTCTCGGTAGTGTTTGTTATTGGGTATCGTAGCGATTTTTTTCGATCAGTGCAGGTATTATCATTGTGTATTGGTTACAAGGTTTTCCTTATAGCCTGAAATATGCCCATATAGTTAAAACACAGTAGTTTATTGGACAAGTCTGCTAATGTTAGCCGAATGAAACTAACTTTTATTTCTGATACACATTCATATCATCATTCAATGATCTTGGATTCTGGTGTTGAAATAGAGGGCGTTCTTGCGGCCATATTCACGAAAGTTACGGTCTTCAGGAGCAAGACGGTACGATATTTGTGAATGCTTCTATTCTTGATGAAAGATATCGCGTCAAAAATCCCCCAATTGAATTGATCGTTTGAGTGTTAGTTGCATAGATTACATGATGTTCCTACATTCGTTCTCTTGGGCACGTTAGTTACTTGGCGAAAAAGTCCAGAGCATAACTCGTAGCATAGATTGGTTTTTCTCGTATTATTGTAAACGAGTTGCATATGTATCAACGTTACACCGAAAGCTTGCTAACTGAATTACTTCAGGAATTTCGCATTCTCTACCTCACTGGCCCAAGACAAGCGGGGAAGACTACGCTTGCCAGAAAAATGGTTGATAAGCAGGGGATGGTCTGCGGATGTATTTAGTTCAGCCAAAACACAGGAGGCGCTGCCTGGGCATATGGCTCGTGTGGAGTTGTATCCTTTATCCGTTTTGCAGGGGCGTTTGTACAAAGATTTTGAAAGTATTTACACGGCTAAGGGTGATTACCATACCAAATTGGAATCACTGATTCTCTACCTTGCAGGCTTGAGTGGTAATTTGTTGAAATATGCGAGTGTGGCTAATGCGTTAGCGCAAAATGATAAGGTCGTTAAGTCCTACATTGAGGTTCTGGAATAGATGTTTATCATTAAGCGGGTACGTCCATTTGTGAAAAACCGTGCCAAGAGGCAAACGATTGGGATGCCGAAGTTGCAAATGGTGGATACGGGGTTGGCCTGCCACTTGCTTGGTCTTACATCACCTGCACAGTTATTACAGTCGAACTTTTATGGTGGTTTGCTGGAAAGTTTTGTTGTTATGGAGTGTTTCAAACATATGGGGTGGTCACAGCAAACCATGAAGGTTTATCACTATCGTGATAAGCGAAAGAATGAGGTGGATATTGTGCTGTATACGGGATCTGCTGTATTGCCCTTTCAGATTGGTGAAAGAACCTGTTATGCACTTCCATTATCTATGCTTTGGGTGTGATGGGGGATTGATCAAGTCTCTATTCCGGTAATGTTGCCTTGTTCTGGATTTCTTTACGTGACTAATACCCCAATCACAGCACCCGTACAGCACGTCGTTATTGTCCCCGCCAAAATACTCTTGAAACCCAGCGATAAAATATCATCTCGTCGTTCTGGAGCCATTGTCGTTAAACCTGCAATCATAATGCCGAGGCTGCCGAAATTGGCGAAGCCGCAAAGGGCATAGATCATGATTAATTGTGAGCGGTCGCTGAGTGTTCCTTCAGGCAAGTTGGCTAGTTGCAGGTAAGCAAGAAATTCATTGAGTATCGTTTTTACGCCCATTAATGAGCCTGCGGTCATGGCTTCTGACCAGGGAATGCCCATCAACCAGACGATGGGAGCCATGATATAGCCGAGCATGCGTTCTAGTGTAATGGCTTTACCAGCAACATCAGGCAACACACCCAAACCCAGATTCACCAGATGTACCAATGCCACCAAGACGATCAATATGGCGATAATGTTGAGGAAAAGTTTCAAGCCGCTTTGTGTGCCTTGAGTTAAGGCATTCATGGTGCTGTTGGCAGTGTTTTCGATGTCGATTGTTTGGATGCGAGATTGACTGTCTTCTGGCACCATCAGACGGGCAATAACGAGTGCTGCGGGGGCGCTGATGAGTGATGCGGTGAGTAAATGTCCGATCGCATTCGGAATAGCGTCACCAATCATGGTGGCATAAAGCACTAGCACTGTACCTGCAATGGTTGCCATGCCTACCGTCATCAAGGTAAATAATTCACTGCGCGTGAGTTGTTTGATCCATGGACGAATAAATAAGGGGGCTTCGACCATCCCGACAAAAATGTTGGCCGCTGTCACTAAGCCCAGGCTGCCGGAAATCCCCATGGTTTTTTCTAGCCCTAAGGAAAATAAACGAATCAGCCAAGGGAGCACTTTCCAGTAGGTGAGTATTGCTGTTATGGCACTGATTACAATGACCAATGGCAGCGCTTTGAAGGCAAGAATGAAGCTATTTTGAGGCTTGGTCAGATCATACGGTGTATCACCACCCCCCAGATAACCAAACACGAACGAGGTTCCGGCCTCTGTCGATTGCTGTAAGGCCAGCACCAACTGATTCAGCGCCGCCAAGCCGTCTTTTAGTAAAGGGATTTTTAGTAATAAGATCGCTAGCAAAAATTGTAGAGCGATGCCCGCTAGCAAAAAGCGAGCATTGACTAGGCGTCTGTTTTCACTAAATAGCCAAGCAATAATAAGCAGGACAAAAAAACCGAATAGGCTTTGTAAGTTAAGTAGTGGGATATTTTCGATCATTCGGTGATTTTAGTGCATACAAGAGCATCTCGATACTCTAATTCATGGGGGGAGATTGGTGTTGCCCTACAACCAATAGATCATTTTGTCCGTATGCATCGAATGATAGGTGTTTCTAGGAGAAGGGATTATGTTTTCAATATTTAGGCAAATGGGGCTAAAGGTGTTTAGTGTTGTCATTTCAGTGTTATTGAGTGTGGGAGTTGTTCATGCCGCGCCAGAAAAAAACGGCTTCGATCTAGCGAATAGCACCATTCCAGTCTCTCAAATTTTAAGTGGAGGCCCGCCTCGTGACGGTATTCCAGCGATTGACCAACCGAAATTTATTCCTGCGAATAAAGCGGATTACTTAAAGCCAGATGATCGCGTGATGGGTGTTAAATATGCAGGTGAGGTACGAGCCTATCCGATTAATATTCTCAATTGGCATGAGATTGTGAACGATACGGTGAATGGTCAGGCTATTGCTGTGACTTTTTGCCCACTATGTGGAAGTGGTGTTGTTTACTCCGCGCTGATCAATGGCAAAGCGCATAAATTTGGTGTATCGGGATTGTTGTATAACAGTGATGTATTGCTCTATGACCGAGAGACAGAAACCTTATGGTCGCAGATTCTGGCAAAAGCTATCAGTGGCAAAATGGTCAACAGTCCTTTAACAATCATTCCTTCTTCGCATACGAGCTGGAAAGCGTGGAAAAAGCAGCACCCTAATACTAAGGTGCTTTCTAGAAAAACCGGGTTTGACCGTGATTATAGTCAGTCACCCTATGGCAATTATACCAGTGATCGTACAACCTATTTTCCTGTGGCGTTTAGCAGTAAGCGTTATCATCCGAAGGAGCGTGTTTTAGGTCTTACCCTTAATGGGCAGCAGAAGGTTTATCCGTTTGCGGAATTAGCAAAGTTTGAAGGGAATAGCTTACGCGATCATTTTGCAGGAAAAGATCTGGTGTTGGAGTTTGATGTTGAGAATCGTGATGGTCAGATTAAAGACGCCTCGGGCAAGGTTCTGCCAAGCATAAACACGTTTTGGTTTGCGTGGTATGCCTTCCATCCTGAGGCAGAGATTTACTCATACCCCTGAAATAAGGGTACGATGTTGATAATGCGGCTGTGAAAGTTAGGCTCGATTGAAACAAGACGTAATCAACGGATATTAAGTTAATGAATAACAGCATCGACACCTTTGTTGCGCCAGTCTGCGATGAGCAGATTGAGATTCTGTTTGAAGATGAGCATATCCTTCTTATCAATAAGCCTAGTGGTTTGTTGAGCCTATCAGGTAAAAACCCTTTAAATAAAGATTCCGTGCATTTTCGGTTAGTGCAAGATTTTCCTACGGCTACTATGGTGCATCGTTTAGACTTTGGGACCTCGGGAATCATGGTGCTGGCATTGAATAAGCCTGTCAATGCGAATCTGACTAAGCAGTTTCAAGAACGTACTGTTGTTAAAAGTTATCTGAGTGTGTTGGATGGTCATCTTAGTGATGATCACGGCATCATTGATGTACCGATTGCGAAGGATAAGCCGAATTTCCCGCTACAGAAGATCTGTTATGAGACGGGCAAGCAAGCGCGTAGTGAATATCACGTTGTAGAGCGTATGGAAACGCCGCAAAGTACCTGTGTTTTATTTACGCCGCTAACGGGGCGAACTCATCAGTTACGTATTCATAGCCAGTCAATCAATCATCCGATTTTAGGGTGTGATTTGTATGGCACAGCAGAAACACAGGCTAAAGCGAGTCGTCTTATGCTCCATGCGCTGACGCTGGAGTTTGATCACCCTATAACGGGCGAGCGAATAAAGGGGAAGTGTGAGTGCCCTTTTTAAGCTAGGTGTTTGGTTATAGCTTTGTTTGCTGCTGTTTATGGCAACAGGGTACAGAAAGAGAGTGTACCCTGTTGTGTATAAGGCTAATGATTTTTGAACATGCGTTCTTTTTCACGATTCCAGTCGCGTTCTTTAGAAGCCGCGCGTTTATCATGGAGTTGCTTACCCTTGGCGAGACCAATTTCCAACTTCACACGGTTATTCTTCCAGTACAAAATCAGTGGCACAATCGTATAACCTTTTTGTTCGGTCGCTCTGATGAGACGTGATAACTCATGTGCATTCAGGAGTAGTTTCCGCTCGCGTGTGGCGTTGGGGTCAACATGGGTTGAAGCAGAAAGGAGTGGAGAAAAATGTGCTTTGCTCAGCCATGCCTCTCCCTTACGTAGAAATACATAGGATTCTTTGAGCTGTGCACGGCCATCGCGCAAGCTTTTGACCTCCCAACCTTCAAGCACTAAACCTGCTTCAAAAGTATCTTCGATCGTATATTCGTGTCGCGCGACTTTATTCGATGCGATTGTGAGGCCACCATGACCTTTTTTTTTCTTTCGTTTTGCCATTCGTCTATTATATACCGTCCGAGTTCCAGAAGGGAAAACTAAATGCCGACCATTAGTCGCACCGCTTTGGTGAATCATACCCCAGAGCAGATGTTTACACTTGTTGATAGAGTTGAAGATTACCCCACTTTTTTACCGTGGTGTGGTGCTTCACAGGTGCTTTCGCGTGAGGATGATATTTTAGATGCGTCCATTACGATTGCCAAGGGAGCAGTGAATAAAAGCTTCTCCACGCGCAATATCAATCATGCCTTTAATTTGATTGAGATGAGCTTGCTGGACGGCCCTTTTAAGCATTTGAATGGTGTTTGGCGTTTCGATGATTTACAAGGTGAGGCCTGTAAAATCTCATTAGAGTTAGAGTTTGAATTCTCGAATCGTTTGGTGAGCATGGCGATTGGTCCGATCTTTAATCAGGTGGCAAATACCTTGGTAGATGCTTTCGTAGAGCGAGCAAATAAAGTTTATGGCTAAGATAATGGTTGAAGTAGCGTATGGTCATGCTGATGAGCAAGAGTTGCTGTCTCTGGAGCTTGAGGAGGGTGCAACAATTGAACAGGCTATTGAGCAATCCGGCATTATAACGACATTCCCCGAGATTGATTTGGCGAACAATAAAGTGGGCATTTTCGGCAAGATAGCACCTAAAAAACAAGTGCTACGAGCAAAGGATCGCGTAGAAATCTATCGTCCTTTGATTGCAGACCCTAAAGAGGTGCGCAAGAAACGTGCTGCAGAAGGTAAGCGTATGAAAAAGGGAGGTGGTGAAGATGCAGAAAAATAAAACAACGGTTTCCTTTCTCGGTTTGGGGACGATGGGTTTCCCAATGGCGGGACATTTAGCCAATGCGGGTTTTGAGGTAATGGTTTATAACCGAACTGAAAGTGTTGCTGATCGCTGGTTGCAAACCTACCAGGGGGTGAAAGCACTCACGCCTGCAGAAGCGGCTAAAAATGCTGAATTTGTGATTACTTGTGTGGGTAATGACGATGATGTGTTGAATATATTTAGTGGGGAAACAGGCATTTTCTCAACATTGCCTGATGGTGGCATTTGCATGGATCACACAACTACCTCAGCAACCTTGGCTGAAGATATGGCGGGTTTTGCCAAAGAGTTAGGACATCAATTCTTAGATGCCCCAGTCTCAGGTGGGCAAGCGGGAGCAGAGCAGGGTATTTTGACGGTGATGGTAGGTGGTGATGCCGACGCTTATGAGAAAGCTGAGCCTGTCATGCAAGCTTATGCAAAATCCGTCAAGCGTATTGGTGAAGCGGGTTTTGGGCAGCGTTGCAAAATGGTGAATCAGATTTGTGCGGCAGGCGTGATACAAGGCTTGGCAGAAGGTTTGGCTTTAGCTCAAAAGTCAGGCATTGATGCAGATACGGTTTTAGGTGCGTTACAACATGGCGCGGCAAGTTCGTGGCAGATGGTGAATCGTACCCAAACGATGATGAATGATGAGTTTGATTTTGGCTTCGCTGTTGATTGGATGCGTAAAGATTTAGGTATCTGTCTGGAGGAAGCTGAGAAATTGGGGTTGGAATTGCCCATGACAAAAGGTGTTGATGACGCTTATGCTTTGTTGCAAAAAGCGGGACATCAACGCAGTGACACCTCGGTGTTAATTAAGCAGTTTGATTTGTTTGATAAAGAGAATGATGTTTCATGAAGGTAGTAGAGAATCAATCCCTACAGGGCTTGAATACCTTCGGTGTTGTCGCTAAAACACGTTATCTTACATCCTTAAATGGCCTTGATGACTTGCCACAGTATGCAGAGTGGTTATCAGCTAATGACGTGCCTTCCTTGGTATTGGGGGGCGGGAGTAATTTACTCTTCAAGAATGATTTTACGGGGATTGTAGCAAAAGTTGATTTAGCTGAAAAATCGTTGATTGATAGCGATAATGACTTCTACTATGTGCAAGCAGCAGGCGGTGAAAACTGGCATCAGTTTGTACGTTGGACGATTGATCAAGGCTATGCGGGATTAGAGAACTTATCCTTAATTCCAGGTACTGTGGGCGCAGCCCCGATTCAAAATATTGGGGCTTACGGTGTTGAGTTAGTCGATGTGTTTGAATCCTTGCAAGCTTTTGATTTGCAGACGGGTGAGGTTCGAGAGTTTTCTAAGGAAGCTTGTCAGTTTGCTTATCGAGATAGCTTTTTTAAATCCCAAGCTTATGGGCGTTACATTATCCTTTCAGTAACTTTTCGCTTAGCCAAAAAAACTGACTGGAAGTTGAATTACGCAGGTGTAAAAGATCAGCTTGAGGGTGAGCCTACTGCGCGTGCCATCAGTGATTGCATTATGGCAATCCGCCAAAGCAAATTACCAGACCCTGCGGTGATTGGTAATGCAGGGAGTTTCTTTAAAAATCCGATTTTGGATAAGTCAGCATGGGAAACTCTTCGTGCCCAGAATGAAAACCTACCCGGTTGGGAGCAGCCTGAAAATACCATGAAAACCTCGGCTGCTTGGTTGATTGATCAAGCGGGTTGGAAAGGGCACCGTGAGGGTGATGCGGGGATTTACAAGAATCATGCTTTGGTATTGGTGAACCATGCAAACGCAACAGGTGCTGATTTATGGGGGGTGGCACAACAGGTGATTTATTCGGTGCAGGATAAATTTGGTATCGAGTTAGAGCCTGAACCTCGCGTTCTCTAGTTATGCGTATTGATGACTTTACACCTGAATCTTTACGTGAATTCGTGGAAGAGCAGGGTGGTTTTCAGATTGCTGTAGCGGCGATTTATACTGATCTGTTTGAGGGTGTTGGGGTTGAGGCTCAGAGATTGCATCAACAAATCGAAGAAGCAGGTTATACCGTTTTATTTCTAGACCGTAAGCAGAAGCCTCGTGATGTTTTTCAAATCATCGAATTCTTGCAAATTCCACATCGCATCGTTGTATCGGGGCGTTCGCTAACTAATGGGGTGTACGAATATCGACATCTCCTCACCGATCAACATACAAAAATCCCTATTACTGACGCTTTAGATTTTTTCGCCAAAAACATTCAGGAATCGAGGCTTTAGCCTCGCTTTGCATGCGCGACTAAAGTCGCGGTTCCTGTGCTGATGGAGGCTGTGGTTTTTAGAATTAATTACGTTGAGATTTTTAGCGTGGAAGTACCATAAGTATCATTGAGTAATTCGGCGAACAGTAATGCGCCTTTTGCAACGTTTTCATGCCATGCGTCTGCCGAATCATCATCTGCTGTATCGGTCACATATTTGTAGCAGGTGAAGGGTAGTTGATGATGGTCACAGACTGCTTTTAATGCATAGGCTTCCATGTCAATCAGATCAATTTCGATATTCAAGCCTTCCAGATCTTTTTCGATATTGGTAACAAAGGAATCACCTGTGCCTAATACGACGCCGTTTGCTTCTGGAAGTGTCTCGTTGCTGAATGGGGTTGTGCCGCGCTCAAAACCTAAACCTCGAACATCCATATCACGTTGCACGAAAGTGTCTACTTTATAGAGTCCTGCATGTTTGGTGAGGCAGATTGAACCAGCAGTACCATAATTGATAATGTGATTGGGTTTGTATTCCAAGATGGCTTCGTACAGTTTGATCGCTGCATTTACTTTGCCAACGCCGGTATACACAATTGGTGCGTGCTGTTCTAACCCTTCTGTTTCCGTATCGAGTGCAGAGACAATTAAGTAGTGTTGCATTACTCGCCCTCAAACTCGCAAATACAGTAACTAGGGCAATCAATAGCATCGAGTTTTTTGCGTCCACCTAAGTCGGGGAGATCGATAACGAAACAACTTTCGATGATTTTTCCTCCCTCTTTGCGGAGGAGTTGAACCGCCGCCTCTGCTGTACCACCTGTTGCGATAAGGTCATCTACGAGCAGGACATTATCACCTTCTTTGATGACATTTGTATGCATTTCAATGCAATCTTCGCCATATTCGAGTGCGTAGCATTGTTCGATGGTGTCGCCTGGTAATTTGCCTTTTTTACGCAATGGGATAAAGCCAGCGCCGAGTTCATACGCGATGACGGTGCCAAAAATGAAACCCCGTGCTTCAATGCCTGCAACCCATTGAATGTCTTGCTCGCGATAACGTTCAACAAAGGTGTCAATGGTGTGTCGTAACGCGTCTGGGTCTTCAAGCAAGGTGGTAATGTCGCGAAATTGTATGCCTGCGCTTGGGTAATCGGGGATGGTGCGGATGGCAGCTTTGATACGTTCGGACATGGTCTGTTCCCAGCTAGTAAAATATTCTGCGGATATTACCTGAAATTTCTTGTGTGTTCCATTTTCGATATGATTGCTTCTTTGTCCTGACTTGTTTAGAGGAGATTGATAGTTTGGAAATGCAGTTTCATGATCCTGATATGCCTGTTCAGCTCTCTCTATTCGATGATCTCTATTGAGATGAGAAAGTTTTCACCAAAAAACATGCTTTTTTGAATCCATTTTAAGAGATACGGCGTAAAGGGATTAAGAATATCGACAAAGTCAAAAGTTATGGCGTGTCTTTGTCGACCTTGCTGTAAGTTTCACTTGCAACTTTTTACATTGAAAGACCCCGTTTATAAGGATGGAATAATGATCACAAGAAAAAATTTATTAGCAGTCGCTGTTAGTACATCTTTAGCAGCAACAATGGTTGCGTGTTCTGGAACCAGTGAGGTAGCGAAAGATGGTGCATCTGCTAAAACTGAAGCTTCTGCAAAAGCCATGGAAGGCAAGTGTGGCGAGGGTAAGTGCGGTGGTGATAAAGCTAAGAAAGAAGGCAAGTGTGGCGAAGGTAAATGTGGTTCTAAATAACATATTTGCCACTACTTGAGTTTTTGGGTGTCAACCAGTTTGTTACTCAAAGATTAAAAAATAGATGGTTTAAAGGGGGGAGTTTTGTGATAATTCCCCATTTAGAATATCTACTAGAAATAGATCAACGTCTCGTTAACTGAGAAGGTGTTCAAAATACGCTATACTTCAACCTTGGTGTATTGACGAGGCATTGCTTTTATTGAATGTCTTAATTATTTAAAATTTATATCTACATGAGGAAATATCATGATCTCAAGAAAGAATTTATTAGCAGTTGCGGTTAGTACTACATTGGCTGCTGGCCTTGTTGCTTGTGGCGGTGAATCTCCAGAAGCTAAAGTTGATGCGGCTGCTGAGAAAGTCGCGGCACCTGCAACTGCTGAAGCGCCTAAGGAAGGTAAATGTGGCGAAGGCAAATGCGGTGGCGATAAAGCTGACAAAGAAGGCAAGTGCGGCGAAGGCAAATGCGGCGGTGATAAAGCTGAGAAAGAAGGCAAGTGTGGCGAAGGTAAGTGCGGCGGCTCTAAATAAGCGAAGTACAGACCTTGGGTAGTCCGTGATTGTGATTACCCATGCTGGTAAAAAAGCCCCTGTTATGAGGGGCTTTTTTGTGGGTGAAATGTAAAATAGTTACTTGATATTTACTGCGTCAAAAAAACGCCCTCGATAAAGCAAACGCTTCATTTCTTTGTTATTATGGTCTTTGAAGGTTGTGCGTGCGTGCAAGACATTATTGGAAATAAAACCTTCACCCGCCTGTAGTTTATAGCTCAGTATATATGGTGAATCTGATTCCCAAAGCGTGCGTAAAAAAGCGAGGGCCTCTTGTGTGGCATCATCATCTCGCCAAATAATATTTCTCAGGCGTGCGGAGTAACGCATGTGTATACGCCTATCTCGAGTATAGCTAAAGACGGGGCCAGTTTGTTCTGGGCGGATGATTTCGCCATTTAGAATATTCGCAGGAATGGTCATCGCGTTAGGATGACAGAGTGCGTCGATATAGGCTGGGTTTTCATCTTTGAGAAGAATGTAAGCGATATCGTGATCCAATACATAATTCATGCCTCCCTCAATAGCGGGTCGAGCACAATGGAGTATCACTCCATGAATTTGTTTATCATCAGCATTGTAATAGCCGTCAGTATGCCAGTTTATTGGGCGGCTAGTGTAGGGAACATATTCGTGTTGTCCTCTATTTTCTCGGACTTCGATCGAAGTGAGGTTGTCAGCATCTGAGCAAAGGTTGTTATCTACATGTATTAACCCACGATTAGTAGCGAGATTATGTACTGCTTGCTTATTATTTTGATCGGGGTTTTCAAAGCGATAAAAAGAAAAATTATGCTTGGTTATGTTTTTGCTCATCTGGGAAATAATGTTATGTGTCAAACCGTTTATATCGGGGATGTCGATGATGAGCTGCTCAGGTAATAAAGGGTAGGTAGAAAGCTTGCTCTGTCGCCATTCAGGGTAGCTAGAGATTGCTGGATGGGGGTTTGAAATCGTCATAGTGAGTATATGAAATATGAATAATTAAATTGCAATATTAGAAAATTTGTATATTCTATTACACCACATTTTCAGAGGGGGGAAATACTAATACCTCCTTTGGGGTAGAGATAAATTAGGGTGACCCCCCATGGGTGGGATTCTCTTGTTGAGGTACTAGGCATAGAATCTCGTACATCATGAAATTATCCGTTGTGGATGGTTTTTGAATGATTTATAACTCATTGCAATTAGTTATTTTCGCCCATTGGGGCGCTTACCGTTTTATTTGAGGAGACAGGTATGGCTGATATGAAAAAATATCCAACTCCCATGTTGGATGTTCTGGAGAGTGGCCCTTGGCCGAGCTTCATCACTGGTTTTAAAAAACTGCGTGATGAACATCCGGATGAAAGAATTAACAACGTGGTTAATGGCCTTATGGGTCAGTTGGAGCATTCATACGAGACTCGTATGGGTTACTGGAAAGGTGGAACAATCTCTGTATTCGGTTACGGCGGCGGTATCATTCCACGTTTCTCTGAAGTAGGTGACTCATTCCCTGAGTCTAGAGAATTCCATACACTTCGTGTACAGCCAACGCCTGGCAACTACTACGACACAGGTATGATGCGTAAGCTAGCTGATAGTTGGGAGAAATGGGGCTCAGGTCTTCAGACTTTCCACGGTCAGACAGGTAACATCATGTTCATCGGTGCTGATAGTGCAAGCTACCAACATTTCTTCGATGAAATTAATGAATATGGTTGGGACTTAGGTGGTGCGGGTCCATGTGTTCGTACGGCTATGTCATGTGTAGGTGCTGCACGTTGTGAACAGTCTTGTGCAAATGAGCATGGTATTCAACGTCACCTAGTCAATAACTTCACTGATGACGTGCATCGTCCTGCGCTTCCTTATAAGTTCAAGTTCAAGGTGTCTGGTTGTCCTAACGACTGTCAGAATGCTATTGAACGTGCTGACTTTGCTGTTATCGGTACTTGGAGAGATCACAAGAACATCGATCAGGATGCATGGAAAACATACGTTGAAGAAAAGGGTGTTGAGCATGTAATGGATAACGTTATTTCACGTTGCCATTCAAAGTCTCTTTCGCTTGGCAAAGATAACTCTTTGATTGCTGATGAATCTAACTGTGTTCGTTCAATGCACTGCATGAATGTTGTTCCTAAGGCAATAAGCCCAGGTGATGACAAGGGTGTAACTATCCTGTGTGGTGGTAAACGTACGCTGAAGATCGGTGACTTGATGGGTACCGTGCTTGTTCCATTCATGAAGCTTGAAACGGAAGAAGATTACGAGACTATCGTTGAACTAGCTGAAGAAATCATTGATTTCTGGGCTGAGAACGGTCTTGAGCACGAGCGTACTGGTGAGATGATTGAGCGTATTGGCCTGGTTAACTTCTTAGAAGGTATCGGTGTAGATCCTGATCCAAACATGATTGCTCAGCCACGTAACGTATCTTACGTCCGTACTGACGGTTGGGATGAGGCCGCTGAAGAATGGTTCAGCCGTAAGCGTGAAGAAAAAGCAGCAGCTGCTGGTTAATTAACGCTAACTTATACAAATGTGTTCGATTTAGGCAGGTTTTATAACCTGTCTACTATCTCTTTTACCAAGATTATTTAGGAGGCAAACCATGGCTGCACCACAAATGCGCGAGCCGATTGAATCAGGATGTCCTGATGGTTTCCAATATATGCACCCCACTATGCGCCGCAACTTCGGTATGTGGGCATATCATGAAGATCCACAGCCAGGTGTGTTGCTACACGTAGCAAAGAACGGCGACAAAGTATGGACAATTAAAGCAGGTACTCAACGTATCCTAGATGTATTCACACTTCGCACGCTTTGCGATCTTGCTGATGAATACGCAGACGGTTATATCCGTTTCACTATCCGTAGTAACATCGAGTTTATTACTGATAAAGAAGAAAAAGTACAACCTCTTATCGATGCGGTTAAAGATAAAGGTTTTGCGGTAGGTGGTACGCGTAACTCTGTAGCGTCTATCTCTCATACTCAGGGTTGGTTGCATTGTGATATTCCTGGTACTGACGCATCTGGTGTTGTTAAGTCAATGATGGATGAGTTGTACGAAGAATTCACAAACTGGAATATGCCTAACCGTGTTCATATCACAACTTCTTGCTGCCAAATCAACTGCGGTGGTCAAGGTGATATCGCGATCAATGTACAACACACTAAGCCGCCTAAGATTGATCATTCATTGGTTGGTAACGTCTGTGAGCGTCCTTCGGTTGTTGCTCGTTGTCCTGTTGCTGCGATTCGTCCTGCAATGGTTGATGGAAAGCCTTCATTGGAAGTTGATGAGAAGAAATGTATCTGTTGTGGTGCATGTTATCCTCCATGTCCTCCAATGCAGATCAATGACGCTGAGTTCACTCAGCTAGCTATCTGGATCGGTGGTAACCACTCAAATGCACGTGGCAAGCCAACATTCCAGCGCCTAGTTGCTGCTGGTATTCCTAATAACCCACCTCGCTGGCCTGAAGCGACTGCAGTTGTGAAGAAAATTCTTGAGTGCTACAAAGAAGGCGCACGTGATTGGGAACGTATCAATGAGTGGGTTGAGCGTATCGGATGGCCTCGTTTCTTCGAAGTAACGGGTCTTCCATTTACCAAATATCACATCGATAACTGGCGCGGTGCTAGAGCGAATCTTAATTCCTCTACTCATATCCGCTTCTAATTGATTAGGTATAGGTAACTAAATGAAATTCACAGTAATGGTAAATGAAGGGCCTTATCAGCATCAATCTGCTGATACTGCGCTTCACTTTGTCCGAGCTGCGTTGGAGAAGGGGCATGAAATCTTTCGTGTCTTTTTCTACCACGACGGCGTAAACAATGGTACGCGTATCGCTGTTCCACCTAAGGATGATCGTTTGATCCAACAAGAGTGGAGTAATTTGGCGAAAGAGCATGATTTAGACTTGGTTATATGTATCGCAGCTGCGCAACGTCGTGGTTTGATGGATGCTGCTGAGTCTAAGCGCCAAGGTCTTGATGCAGATAATATCATCGAAGGTTTTCGTATTTCTGGCTTAGGTCAGTTAATCGAAGGTGGTATCCAGTCTGATCGTACTGTTGTGTTCGGTGATTAGGAGAGAGATTCATGGCTACTAAGAAATTTATGTATGTGAATCGTAAAGCTCCTTACGGCACGGTTTACGCACTTGAATCTTTAGAGGTTGTTTTGATTGCCGCGGCATTTGAGCAGGAAGTTAGTCTTGCTTTTATCGACGATGGTGTTTATCAGATCGCTAAAGGACAAAACACAGACGGCATAGGTATGAAGAACTTTTCTTCTACCTATAACGCTCTAGGTGATTACGAAGTCAACAAATTGTATGTTGAAAAAGAGTCTCTTGAAGAGCGTGGTTTAACAGCCGATGACTTAATGCCCATTATGTGGGAAGACGAAGATGAAGATTGGGCTGAAAAGCCATCTGTCAGAATCGTTTCTCGTGCAGAAATGGCGGATATTCTTGCTGAGCAAGAAGTCACTTACAGCTTCTAATTGGAGGGGTTTTAAATGTCAATGTTACATATCGTGAACAAATCACCCTTCGAAAGAAACGCAATGGATAGCTGCTTAAAGCATGCTAGAGAAGGTGATGCGATTCTTATGATTGAAGATGCGGCAGTTGGTGCAGTTGATGGTTCTACTATCGCTGGTGACATCAAAGCGGCATTAGCTGATAAAACAGTTTATGTGTTAGGCGGTGATCTTGCAGCTCGTGGTATGAGCGAAGATCGTATTATTGATGGTATCAAAGTTGTTGACTATGCGGGTTTCGTTGACCTGACAGTAGAAAATGAAAAAACCCAAAGCTGGGTTTGATTTGACGCCTAATTTTTAATTGAATACTGGAGAATTATTATGGCACTAGTCGTAAATGGCGCAGAAGTTGCTACTGACGAAGAGGGATACTTAGAAGATCTAAGTGTATGGACGCCTGAGATTGCTGACGCAATGGCTAAAGAAGAAGATGTAGACCTTAGCGATGAGCATTGGGATATCATCAACTTCCTTCGTGAATACTATGAAGAATACCAAATCGCTCCTGCGGTTCGTGTATTAACTAAAGCTGTTGGTAAGAAGCTTGGTAAAGACAAAGGTAACAGCAAGTATCTATACAGCCTGTTCCCTTATGGCCCTGGTAAGCAAGCATGTAAGTATGCTGGTCTTCCAAAGCCAACAGGTTGTGTGTAACACAGTCTAAACGGTAAATGTTTCAAGTTGTCTGGTGGGTTTTCCACCGGGCTTCTTGTAAAGCTCATTATTGATGTTGATGTGTTTTACAAGAAGTAATCATTCGATTTTCAGGAGTCTTTCAAGTGAACTTTTTGGGTATCTTATACGGAGTTCTATTTTGGGTAGCGACGATAATTATTGTTGTCGGTGTTGCTAATAAAATCCGTATTTACTGGAAAACACCAGCCCCTTTAAAAATCCCTACTATGCCAGCACCACGTACGCAAACGGGTGTCGTGTTTAGAATGTTCAGAGAGGTATTCTTTTTCCAAAGTCTATTTCGCTCAGACAAAATGCTTTGGCTTTTTGGGATTTTATTTCACTATGGCATGTTGCTTGTATTGCTTCGCCATGTACGCTATTTCCAAGAAGAGGTATGGGGTTTTATCGCCTTTATCCAGCCATTTGGTAAGTATGCAGCCTTTATCATGATTGTTGGTCTTGTGGCCTTACTCGTTAGACGTTTTATTGTTGATCGCGTTCGTTATATTTCAGCGCCATCTGATTACTTGATGTTGGTTTTATTGCTTGTAATTGCTGGGTCAGGCGCATTGATGACTTTTGTCACTCATGCCGATGTTGTACAAGTGAAAGCATTCTTCATCGCTCTAAGAACATTTGATTTCAGTATGTGGGCGCTTCCGGGCAGTCCCATATTGTTATTACATCTTACCGCAGTTGCTTTCTTGATGATTATATTTCCTATCAGTAAGTTGTTGCACGCTCCGGGTGTGTTCTTTAGCCCAACAAGAAATCAGGTTGATAACTCGCGTGAAAAACGGCATGTTGCTCCATGGGCGGCAGAACTTGATGCTCAAGGTGTTGAATACCTTGATCAAGTTAAACATAAATAAGTTCTGTAGCGTATTTGAGGATTAATTGTGGCAGATTACGAATTACCAGAAATCACCGGTGAAGACGGCATTACAGATGTACCTGCGGTACAGAAGGATGTAATGGTTGGTCCTGGACCGTTTGTATCTAAACCTGATTTTCAGGTGGGTATGCACTTTCCAAGCGATATCGAAAAAGGTGATGATGGAAAATGGTCTCTCATTCCTAATTGGAAAGAAGAGGCGTTAGGCAAGCTTGATGAATTGAGAGGGCGTTATCGTTCTCTACAGGTTTATCTTGATATATGTGTGAAATGTGGAGCATGTACAGATAAGTGTCATTACTTTATCGGTACAACTGATGCGAAAAATATGCCAGTAGCTCGCCAGGATTTGCTACGAAAAGTATATCGTCGTTACTTTACATTCGCAGGAAAATACTTTCCAAAATTGGTCGGTGCGACAGATCTAACAGAAGAAGTCATTGATGATTGGTACAACTATTACCATCAATGCTCTCAGTGTCGTCGTTGTTCAGTGTTTTGCCCTTATGGTATTGACACTGCTGAAATCTCAATGGCAGCACGTGAAATCCTAAACCATGTCGGTCGCGGTCAGAAATACTGTACTGAGATCATGGGTAAGGTTTACAAAATTGGTAACAACCTCGGTCTTCCTGAACCTGCATTAGCAGATACTCTTGAAGGACTAGAAGAGGATATCGAAGACGAAACTGGCGTAAAGGTATTATTACCTTTAGATAAGAAGGGCGCCGATATTCTTTTGATCACACCTTCAGCTGACTTTTTTGCAGAGCCGCATGTTGATGGTTTGATGGGCTATGCAAAAGTATTCCATGAACTTGGATTAGATTGGACGCTAAGTTCATATGCCTCAGAAGGTGCTAACTTCGGTATGTTTATCGGCAGTTACGAAAATATGCGTAAGATTTCATTACGTATTCGTAAAGCTGCTGAAGACCTTGGTGTAAAGCGCATTGTATTTGGTGAGTGTGGACACGCATGGCGTGTTGCATACAGCTTCTTGAATACATTGGCAGGGCCATTTGACTTCCTAGATCAAAGATACCCGGTGCCTCAGCATGTACTTGAAATTACATGGCCTGCAATTCAAGCAGGGAAGTTGAATATCGATAAGTCTCGCAATGATGATATGACACTGACTTTCCATGATTCATGTAATGTTGCTCGTGCCACAAACATGGGTGATAAACCAGGTGGTCAATTTGATATACCACGTGCAGTTATCGAAGCAGTGTGTAATAACTATGTTGATATGCCTATGGATACCATTCACGATGCAACCTTCTGTTGTGGCGGTGGCGGTGGTCTCCTGACAGATGATCTCATGGAGGTTCGTCTTAAAGGTGCTCAACCAAGAATGGAAGCACTCAAGCATGTGTCCGATAACTACGGTGTTACTCACATGGCAGCAATATGTGCAATATGTAAATCACAATTTACCAAAGTACTGCCTTACTATGGATTCTCTATGGATCAAATAGTCAGTGTGCATCAGTTGGTAAGTAGTGCTCTGATCCTTACAGGTCAGGTTGATGAAGAAGATGAAGATTAATAAATAAGTCGTATTGACTTATTTTTAAACAATTAGATTTTGTGTAAAAGGCTCAGGCAGCAATTATCCACAGGAGAAGCAAGATGGCTACATCACCAGATGACAAGAATTTGACAGCTCATACGTTTAGACGCTTTGATGAAGGCGATGATACATGGGATAGCATGAATGAATTGATCTTCCAGGAAGACACTTCTTATAAGTGCCCAACGTATATCCAAAAGACTCCTCCTTGCCAAGGTGGTTGCCCATCTGGTGAAGATATCCGTGGTTGGTTACAGATCGTTCGTGGCATTGAAAAGCCATTAGGATACGAAGCACCTGCTGCTGACCTAAGCAAAGAAGAAAAGGCTGCCATCGAAGAGCGTAATATGCAGCACTATGCATTTACGCGTTCAACAACAGCCAACCCATTCCCATCAATGATGGGCCGTGTTTGTCCAGCGCCTTGTCAAGATAGCTGTAACCGTAATGATGTTGATGACTTCGTTGGTATCAACGCAGTTGAGCAATACATTGGTGATTCCGCGATAGAGAATGGTTTCAAGTTCGAATGCCCTACAGAAATGACTGGCAAGAAAATCGCTATTATCGGCGGTGGTCCAGCAGGTATGGCTGCAGCATTCCAATTGCGTAAAATGGGTCATGCATCGACGATCTTCGATGATCATGAAGAGCTTGGCGGCATGATGCGCTATGGTATTCCTAACTACCGTACTCCACGTCCTCAGTTAAACGCTGAGTGTGATCGTATTCTGGATATGGGCAACATAGAATTCAAAAACAACACTCGCGTAGGTCGCGATGTTGCTGTAGATGATCTAGAAAAAGAATATGACGCAATCCTTTGGGCCCTAGGCTGCTGGAATGGCCGAGGCTTGTTCCTGGATAATTGGAAAGATGTCCCTAACTGCGTGTCGGCTGTTGATTTCCTTGAGAACTTCAATAAAGGTGAGATGAAATACACAGCCAACAAGATTGTTTGTGTAGGTGGTGGTGATACCTCTATCGACGTTGTATCTGTTTCTCGTCGTATTGGCACATTGAATGACTATAACGAACTTCCTGAAGATTCTGCGGAAGGACGTATTCAACACGGTGATATTGACGCTGCGACTAAGAAGACATGTGATAGCGTGGTACTTACCGCTCTATTCCCAGAAGACCAAATGACGGCTGCAGAGCATGAAGTTGTAGATGCTAAACGTGAAGGCGTTAAGTTGATGAACGAAGTCATGCCTGTTGAAATCATTACTAATGATGAAGGTCGCGCAATAGCACTTAAAGTAGTTGACTGCGAGATGGATGGTAATATTCCTAAAGCCAAAGAAGGTGGTAAGGAGTACATCATCGAAGCTGATCTGATCGTTTCAGCGATCGGTCAATATGGCGACATGGAAGGAAATGAAGAGTATGCGAATGACTATCAGCTGATCGATGCTGACGCATTCTATCAAGTTCCAGGTAAAGAGGGTCACTTCGTCGCGGGCGATATCGTACGTCCACACTTGCTAACAACTGCAATCGGTCAAGGGTCAATTGCTGCTGAAACTATTGATCATTACCTAAGCAATGAAGCGCTTAAGAAACGTCCTAAAGTTGATAAGCATCATTTCCAATTGCTTGAGAAATTACACGCTACTGGTCTTGATCCTAAGAACTATGACGATGGCAAAATGGAAGACTTACGGGGTACTGACAGCCTAGAGTTTGCTGTGCATAACTTCGATGATCGTTCAGAACAGCAGATTTGTGAATCATCAGAACTGTACCTTGGTCATTTCGAGAAAGTGGATCGTCTACTTCGCTCTGAAGATGTGCCAGATGAAGTTCAAGTTCTTGGTCACTTCGTTGAGCGTATGAAAGGTCACGCTACAACAGAAGCTGTTGATGAAGCAGAGCGTTGCATGAGCTGTGGTATGTGTTTCGAATGTGATAACTGTGTTATCTACTGCCCTCAAGACGCGGTTTATAAAGTTGAGAAAAGTAAATCTACAACAGGCCGTTACGTAGCAACTGACTATGATCGTTGTATTGGTTGCCACATATGTGCCGATGTATGTCCTACGGGATACATCGAAATGGGTCTTGGTGGTTAATTACTGTATAGATCAGTAGGAGTAATGATGTTTGGCAAAGCCAGATTTTTCCTGACAGCAATGATTTTGTTGTCAGGCATTATTCTGCAGGGTTGTGACACGAGCCACCCTCCAGAATCTCGCCTTAAAACTGCCCTCGCTAAGTCAGAGCAGTGTGTTGAGCCGACTGCATTAATGAGAACCAATCACATGGAATTCATTAAGCATATGCAAGACGATACTGTATATGGTGGTATTCGTGGCACAAAGCATGAGCTAAAAGCATGCATAAACTGCCATGTGCCAGCAGCTTCAGAAGATGGTAAGCCCTTGAATTATCTTAAGGATAATGAAACGGGTGAACTTAACGAGGAGCACTTTTGCGCAACTTGCCATAAATATGCTGTGGTTAAGCTAAATTGTTTCGAATGCCATTCGGACAATCCACAAAATGAAGGTGTAGCTCCCAATACCGCCGCTCATAAAATACCAGCGCTTACTTCTGCACAGGCCAAAGGTGGAAGCCATGAGTAATCCACAAAATATAAATTCTTATCGTCGTAAGTTTATGCAAGGAATCGGTGTGACGGCTGCTGCAGCCACACTTGCTCCGGGTATGCTCTTACGTGAAGTACAGGCTTCTAACAAAGAAGGCTATGTAACCGATAAAGTGCGTTGGGGTATGTTAATTGATACCAACAAGCTTGTAGAAGGTGGGCAAGAGGTTGTTAACGCTTGTAAGAAAGAGCACGGCTGGGGGGCTGAAGCACATTCTAATGAACGTCAGAAAGCTAGTTGGGTGCGCAAAGTCACTGTTACCGAAAAAACGACTGGCTATGTGAATCAACTGCCAGTGATGTGTCAGCATTGTGAAACAGCTCCTTGTGTTGATGTATGTCCTACAGGTGCTTCTATGAAGCGTGCAGATGGCATTGTTCTAGTTAACAAGCATATCTGTATTGGCTGTCGTTATTGCATGATGGCTTGTCCTTACAAAGCACGTAGTTTTGTTCATGAGTCTTTGTTTGATCAGCATGCTGATTCTCCGCGTGGTAAAGGTACCGTTGAGTCTTGTACGATGTGTGTACATCGTGTGGATGAAGGCAAGGAGCCAGCATGTGTTGAGGCTTCTAATGGTGCAATTGTATTTGGCGATCTTAATGATCCGAATAGCAATATCAGCCAGAAGTTGAAAGCAGAAGATGGCAAACAAATTCGTGCAGATCTGGGCCTAAATACTGGCGTTAGATACCAAGGCATATAACCTGAGCGGATAACGAACGATTATGAGTAACAAAGTTATTTACAAAGAAATCGAGAACAATGGTATCGGTTTTTATGGCCTTCTAGGTCTGATGGGATTGTTCATCTGGGGTGGTGCTGTTGCATTCTTTACGATGGAGCATCATGGCCACTATATTTCTGGTATGGATAACCAGATTGTATGGGGTATGCCGCATATTTTTGCGATTTTCTTGATTGTTGCAGCATCAGGTGCGCTGAATGTTGGTTCCATCGGAACCGTTTTTGGTAAGAAGGTATATCAACCGCTCGGTCGCCTATCGGGTTTGCTAGCTACTGTATTGTTGGTCGGTGGTCTGATTATTTTATTGCTTGATTTAGGGCGTCCTGATCATGTAGTGGAGATGTTCAAAGGCCATTTGAATTTCAAATCAATTTTCGCTTGGAACATGATTCTTTATGGTGGTTTCATTGCATTAGTTGGTCTGTATATCTGGACAATGATGGATCGTAAGGCTAAAAAATATTACAAGCCCGTGGGTTTCTCTGCATTCACGTGGCGTCTAATACTCACCACGGGTACTGGTTCAATCTTTGGTTTCTTAGTTGCTCGTCAAGCTTATGACGCCGCAATCATGGCACCATTATTTATCGTACTTTCATTCTCTACGGGTTTGGCTGTGTTTATCGTGGTTACGATGGCTACGTATAAGATGACTGGTCGTCCCATTGGTGATGTGATTCTCAATAAATTAAGATATCTACTTGGAATATTTATTCTTGGTTTGCTGTTACTAGAAGCTACACGCCATCTTACAAATCTATATGCAACTGAACATCATGCTGTAGAGGCGTTTATTTTAGATGGTGACAACATCTACACTACTTTGTTCTGGTTCGGTTTTGTATTGTTTGGCAGCCTATTACCCGTTGCTTTGGTCTATTGTCGTCAGTTGATAAATAATAGAACATCACTATTTGTGGCTGCACTGCTAACAATTATGGGCGGCTTTAGCTTACTTTATGTCATTGTTATCGGGGGTCAGGCATTCCCATTAGAACTATTTCCTAATGCTGTCGTAACCAGTGATTCTTTTGATGGTGTGATGAACCACTATTCACCTAGTATGTATGAGGTCTTGCTTGGTCTGGGAGGTGTTGCTGTCATGCTTGCATTGTTTATGGTGGCAGTGAAGGTGCTACGCTTTATGCCCACATCATTAGCGGATAATGTCGTTGACCCTCATACAAAATAGATAATTTTCTATTTTATAAAAACCGGCTTTTGCCGGTTTTTTTGTTTATTAAGACTTAATCATTGTAATTTCCATTTATGTCGCTACCCCGCATATATATATCAGCTGCCCACAAGTCATCAGGTAAGACGACCTTATCCATTGGGCTATGTGCCGCTCTGACCGCAAAGGGTCTCAATATTCAGCCATTTAAAAAAGGGCCAGATTACATTGATCCGTTATGGCTTGGAGCTGCATCTGGTAATCAATGTTACAACCTTGATTTTAACACTCAAGGGAATGATGAAATACTGTCAATGTTTGGTGAGAAGGGATCATCAAGTAACATTATCGTTACAGAAGGTAATTTAGGTCTATATGATGGAACTGACGTACTTGGCTCTAATAGTAATGCCGCAATGGCTAAATTAACCAAGAGCCCCGTTATCTTGGTTATTGATGCCCAGGGTGTTTCACGAGGTGTTGCTCCATTATTAGTGGGCTATCAACAGTTTGACCAAGAGGTGAATATAGCAGGTGTCATTTTTAATAAGGTTCGTGGTGATCGACATGCTAAGAAGTTGCGCGATGTAGTAGAGTATTACACCGATATCCCTATTATAGGTTCAGTTCAACAGCACAATGACCTCATGCTTGTAGAGCGCCATTTGGGGTTGATGCCTTATAATGAGACGGCTAAGGCAATGAATAAAATTACACATATTAGAGATCAAATTGTTGATCAGGTTGATATTGAAGCCGTTACCCGTATTGCCAATGTTAATCAATCGGGGGATTTAATTATTCCTGATAAAAAAATCGTAAAAGTATCCGTTGAAAATGTAGAACAAGGGCCATTGAAAATAGGTATTTGTCGTGATGAGGCTTTCGGGTTTTATTATCCTGATGATCTGGAGTCTTTTGAAAGAGAAGGATGTGAATTAGTTGAAATTGATTGTTTGAATGATCAGGAATTACCCGAAATAGATGGTTTATTCATCGGCGGGGGGTTTCCAGAAACGAAGCTCGCTGAGTTATCTGAAAACTATCTATTAAGACAGCAAATTCATGATGCCATAGAGCAGGGTCTGCCGACTTATGCAGAGTGTGGTGGTTTGATGTATTTAGCGAATCATATCAGTTGGATGGGCGATAAAGCTGAGATGGTTGGAGTTATCCCTGGGGATGCGGTGCTATATAAAAGGCCACAGGGTAGGGGTTATATTGAAGTGAGTGAAACAAAAGATATGCTGTGGAGTCGTAAACCTAAAAAATCAGAAACCATTCATGCGCATGAATTTCATTACTCGAAACTGGAAAACCTCACAAAAGATTTAACGGAAAAAGGTCGTTTTGCCTATTCAGTACAGCGTGGCACAGGTATTGATGGGGAAAATGATGGATGGGTATATAAAAATCTCCTAGCCTCTTATGCACATATGAGAAACACAGAAGAAAACCAGTGGGTTTCACGTTTTATTGATTTTGTGCGAAAGCAAATACATACTGACAGGGATTCAGTTAATTCATAGACAAGTGAATTGATAAAGATACCCTAAATACATTAAATTTAAAGATGAGACAAAGTATATGATGACGGTAACTCCTGCAGCCGTAGAACAAATTAGCGCCGCTCGTAAACAATCCAACTGTGAAAGTATGCCACTTCGAATTGCAGTACAGGCAAAAACTGATGGCAGTCTGCATTATGTAATGGGTTTTGATGACGACAAAAAGCCTGGTGATTTTGTGCTTGAAGCAGAGGGCGTGAATCTCGTTGTTGACCAGGCTAGCCAGCCATTAGCTAACGGAATGTCCTTAGATTTTGTCGAACTTGAAGGTACGATGGAATTCATCTTTATCAATCCTAACGATCCTAAACAAACCCCAGTTAATGGCTAAAAATGCCAGCTGATACCCAACCCATCGTTGATTTCACAAAGCGCACTCGTACGGCTTCTGATGATTCAATACAGAGCTTAAAGGGAGCGATTGAGTTCCCGTGGCAGGCTCGGCTGGGTTTGGCTGTACTCTTTGTAATATTTTTTACCATTGGTGCCACCTATTACTGGATAGAAAGTGCAGAGCCTGATTTAGCATGGTTGCCTTGGGCGATGACTAGCTTGTGGTTGGTGGCTGGAGCGGGAGTGATGATTTTACTTTATTGGCTCTGGCGTGAATTTAATCAATTTGGTACAGACTTGGCTGTTTGGGTGGATTGTTTAAGAGCGGGTAATTTATCTGAACGGATGCCTGTGCGACGATCGGCTTGCCCATCTTTTCAATTACGTAATAGATTGAATAATATTGCAGGCGACTACCAAACCATTGCCAGCAAATTGGAAGGGCGTTTATCCCGCCAAGCAAAGTACATTCAGCAAAAGAAACATTACCTCAATGTTTTATATGATGTGGCATCCTGTATTAACCGCTCACAAAACTTGGAGGACTTACTCAATCAGTTCTTATTGACGCTAAAAGATGTGGTAAATGCAGAAGCTGCGACGGTACGTCTGCTGGATAGAGAGGGGCAGATGCGTTTGGTTGCCAGCATTGGTCTATCCGACGAGGTGATCGAAAAAGAAAAAATCATGCCTGCGCCAGAATGTTTATGTGGCAAAGCCGCAGAATCAGGTGAAATTATTACTCGTGAAGGCATTCAACGTTGTGGGTTACGCATTGGACAGAAGTTTTTCGATAATAACAATATCGACTTGATTGCGATACCGCTTCAATACCGTGACAAGACCTTAGGTGTCTATAATCTATTCGTCGATAAAAAGCAGCATCCCACAATTGATGAAGAGCACGAGCTGTTGATGAGTATTGGTCAGCACCTAGGGATGGCCATCGAAAAGGCGAGTGTTGATGAAGAAGCCCATCTGCTCTCCATCATGGAAGAACGTACCCGTATGGCGCACGAACTTCATGACTCATTGGCTCAAACCCTAGCCAGTCTCCGTTTCAAAGTACGGCTATTAGATGATTCGCTTCGTTCAGAGAACGATGAGCATATATGGGGTGAGTTGGAAGGCTTGGAAAATAGCATTGATGATGCGAATAAAGAATTAAGAAGTCTTATAACTCATTTCCGCGCGCCCATTGATGGCAAGGGGATTGTCCGTGCGGTGGAACGTCTAGCTGAAAGATTCCGCATGGAAACGTCGAAGGAGGTCTTTTTCTATCAAAACTGGAATTTCCCGAAAACCCCTCGCGAGATTGAAATAGAAGCCATACGCATCGTGCAAGAGGCGCTAGTCAATATTCGTAAACATAGCGAAGCTGAAACGGTACGTATTTTGATGTACAGCTCAGAAGCGGGTCAATGCAGTATCCTTGTTGAAGATGATGGAATCGGTTTGCCTGAACAACGTGTAGAGCCGAATCAAGAAACAGGTGAGCATATTGGGCTAACGGTGATGGAAGAGCGAGCTGCCAGAATTAATGGTGAGATACTGTTTGAAAGTGAAGACGGAGAAGGTACACTGGTACAGCTTTGTTTCACCGTATCCCCCCCTGAAGTGAATGACATTATCGGAGATCCTTAAACTGCCTAATGAATACTCGAATCCTTCTCATAGATGACCATACCCTTTTTCGTGCAGGCCTGGAAGATCTTCTTAAACGTCGGGGTATTGATGTTGTCGCCGCTGTTGGGAGTGGAGAAGAAGGTCTGCCATTGGTAAAGGAACTTAAACCCGATATTGTGTTGTTAGACATGCGTATGCCAGAGATGGATGGTCATGCAGTGCTTAAACAACTGAAGAAAAGCTGCCCAGATCAACGCGTAGCTATGCTAACAACCAGTGCTGCGGAAAAAGATCTCGTAGAGTCTTTACGTAATGGAGCGCAAGGTTACCTGTTGAAAGACATGGAGCCTGATGATTTAGTCGTTGCCTTACGCGATATTAATTCCGGTAAACAGCCCGTGGTGGCATCTGAGTTATCGAATGTATTGGCCAGAGCCGTGCAGGGCGATACTTTAAACGAAAAAGAGGATGATCCATTCTCAGAACTCACGCCTCGTGAATACGAGATTTTGGGTTTACTGGCGGAAGGGCAAACCAACAAAGTCATTGCCAGGAATCTGGGTATTTCTGATGGTACGGTTAAACTTCACGTAAAAGCAATTTTACGTAAGCTTAATATTAATTCGCGTATCACAGCCGCGGTTATGGCTGTTGAACATGGCTTAAAAGCCTCTTCAAGATTTAATAAATAAACAGCCTTATGTCTACAAACTTTAAAAGCCTTGTTGCTGAGGCGCTAGAAGAAATCGACGAAATTTTCCCGTGGGACTTGGAAGAGCAATTGGATACAGAAAATCCTCCCGTATTGGTGGATATCCGAGAAGCGGATGAGTTTGACCAGCTGCATATCAAAGGCTCCATCTTTGCACCACGTGGAATTTTGGAGACCTGCTGTGACTGGGGCTACTCAGAAACGATTCCCGAATTAGCGAAAGCCAGGGATAAAGAGATTGTGGTGATTTGTCGTTCTGGCAACCGAAGTGCATTGGCAGCTGTGACCATGAAACAATTGGGCTTTAGTAATGTTATTTCTCTACAAACGGGTGTCCGTGGCTGGAATGATGCCGATTTGCCACTGCTAAATAGTCAACAAAGAGAAGTTGATCCTGATTGGGCAGAAGGATTTCTCAGTCCAGAGATTACTGAAGAGCAATTCGGTAATTAATTCGCAATTTGTTTCCCCATGCTATTTCTAAAACGATATGATTTGCTGTTCTAGAGGCTACTATTTAGTCAAATCATAGGCGTCTCAATAATCCATAAAGCATACTTACTCTCGTTACCTACAGTGATTTGTAAAAAAACCTAAGTAATGCCTGAATTGACAGTGTTTTTTTTGTTCTTTTCTACTACTATTCTAGCTAGGCGATTCAACAAGTAACCCCATGATTGTTGAGCAAGAAGTGTTCTATTTAGTCTATGTATATTGTTTGTACAGAGCAGAGGAGCGAGGTCGGTGCAAACCCATACTCGAACGGTAAATAGACCTTCTTAAGAGTTTGTCACTTTTTGTTAGGATAACAAATGTACCGCTTTATTATTTTACTGTTAACCCTGTTGGCTTTAGCCGCCATTGGGTATTTTTGTCTCCAAAAAATACAAGCACCTGCCATTCAGGCCGATATCCAGTCTCGAGCTGCTGATGCACTTCGATCAAATGGTATTGACTGGGCTGATGTTTCCGTCTCAGGTCGAGATATTGTCTTAACAGGCGTTGCGCCTTCTGAAGACATGCGGGAAGCGGCCACGCGATTTGCTCGTGTCGATGGTTATAATTTTGTTGAAAATAATCTCAGCATAGCAGGAGAGTTATCTGGAGATCCGGTTGTAGAGCCTTCTGGGGAGACTCTTAGTCATTCACAAGCTGTTAAAAATGCTTTTTCCCTCAAAATTAGTAAACAAAAAGATGGCATGGTGATTCTTGATGGTGTGTTAGATAAAACGTCAAAAGCGGATCTACTTGCGATTGCCAAAGAGCAATATGGTGAGAATAAGATAAGCGACAATATCGTGGTGATTAAGGGTGCTACGCCATCTGCTTTTATAAGTACGGTTGCTAATACACTAGAAAAGGTAAACGGACTCACTGAGGCAGAAGCACTGGTTACCCCTAATAATGTGTATTTGAGCGGACAAAGTTCATCCAAGATAATGCTTCAGCAGATTCAACATCAACTTCAAGCCATCATTCCAAAGTCGATGAAAAGCGAATTTAATCTGGAGCTTACGGATACTGTCGAAAGTGATACTAATAGCCCTGATGCTGATGCGCAAGTCGCTGCATTAAGCGCTAAAGAATGTCAAAGACAGTTTAATCAGGCACTTAAGAAGCGAATTCAATTTAATAGCTCCAGCTCCGTGCTTAAGAAAAGCAGTTATAAGGTGTTAGATAAGGTGGCTGAAATTTCCAAGCAATGCGAAACCAAGCAAATTGTTGTTCATGGACATACCGATGCTACGGGCAGGAATAACGCGAATCGTCGTTTAAGCAAGAAGCGGGCCCAAGCTGTTGTGAATTATCTGGCGAAGAAAGATATCAAAGAGTCTCGCTTTAAAGCAGTAGGACACGGTTCCAGCAAACCTGTTGCAAGCAATAAGACAGAACGCGGCAGAGCAAGAAATCGTCGCATTGAATTATCGGTTGAGGTAAAAAAATAATGAGTTATCTGCTAACACAGCTATGGATTTGTTTAGGGTTGGCTGCATTAATCGCAGGAATTGCAGGCTGGTTACTTCGTGGAAGTGGCAGAAACAAATTCAAAAAAATTGAAGATGAAATGAATGCCAAATTAGTGAGTGTTGAAAAGGAACGTGATCACTATATGGATGAATTACAAAATTTAGGTGAGATTGAAGCAGAGACAAAGGCACTCACGTCAAAACATATCGAAGAAAAGCAAACGCTGGAAAAGCAATTGCAGGGTATGGAAAAGGCAGCGTCAATGGCGTCTCAGAAGTTACATCTACAGGAACAGGAGTTAACGAAAAAAGCGCAACAACTGAATGATGCGAATGCCAGTCTTTCAATGAAAATTGATGAGGAACAACAGGTATTCACGCAACGACTAGCAGAAGTTGAGGCAGGCGCAGAACATTCTGATCACCAGATCAAAGAATATGAAGTGCGTATTGATGCGCTGGAAGCAGAGTTATCACAGACAGCGTCGCAACTTGATGAAGCAAGAATTCAGTTATCCGAGATACATGCAGCCTCAAGAGTAGCACTTGGAACTTCGGCCGTTAGTTATATAAATACACCTGCAATTTCAACGGCCGCTGACAAAACTGTGCTTTCTGATAGTGAAGGGGCACATGATGACGCCAATATAAAAGGGCTGTTAGGGATCGGGGGGCTGGCTGGTGTAGCAGGGCTAGCTAAATCAACGCTCGATAAAGCTGTTGAGGGTGTTAGTCATGCCAAAGAAGAGATGATGTACAAGTCGAGTCCTGGTGATACGATCTATGCGCTTAATGAAATCAAATCAATTAGCCGTGAAGATCGTTCCCGTTTAAATGAGATGGGGGTTGAAACTACAGAAGAACTTCTTAATAAGTGTTCGACGAAGGATGAAATTTCTCTGTTCTCCAAAACCTTGGGTAAAGAGGCGTGGGTGGTGCGTTCATGGGTGAGTGTAGCTGACTTATTGCGCCTAAACGGTGTTGATGGCATGAATGCCGAGTTGTTAGAATTATCGGGCATAGCTTCCACACAGAGTTTAAAGCTTGCGAAAGCTGAAAAGCTTCAGGAGAGCATGAGCGTGATTCATCGTCATGTTGGTAAGAATGATAGTATGCCAGAGCTATCTGAGATTCAGACATGGATAGCGCAAGCATCAAACATCTCCCCTATGGTCGATAACAGTATCGAAAAGATCTAATCCCGGAAACACCGTCGTTATTGAATAATAGCGACGGTGATATCTTTGAACATCATACAGATGGTGAGGAAATATACTCGCGCGCTTAAACTTGCTAGGCTTCTATTTTTTAATTTCTGGCACAGTGACATGATCAATAGAGGTGAACAACTAGCAAAACTATCCCAAGAGCATGAAGCGTCATTGGTGCTGGCAAAAGCACTGCTAGAAGTGGCAGAAAGAGCGGATGAGCAAGAATTGTTGGCAACGATTGATAAGCTGAAAACCTACAATGATGAGGAGCTAGAGTTACACTTTCAGCATGAAGAGAGAACCGTGTTTGCGCCAATTTTTAAAGAACATCGCGAACATATCCCATTTGCAACAGCTCTACTTAAAGATCATGGGGAAATGCGTCGATTGATTCCGAATTTACATATCGGAGCGGCACGAGAACAAATACATTATTTCGCAGAATTATTAAGAAAGCATACCCTACAAGAAGAACAAGAACTGTTTCCCTTAATCGCTGAACAGTTTACTGATGAGCAATTAGCGGCAATTGTAGATTTCACTCCAATTCACTAAATAGCCTTGCGGTCATGCTTATCAGCAGCCATCCTCAGAACCACGATCTAAATAGTGTAATTTATTAGGAACGCCGTCCCATTCTGCAGCATCTGCAGGTGGGTCAATTTGTAAGGCAATGACCGGCCAGTCTCGCGATAAATCAGCGTTTAGCTGGATAAACTGCTCCTGATCTTCTGGTACATCATCTTCATCGAAGATCGCTTCAGCTGGGCATTCAGGTACGCAAATTGCGCAATCAATGCATTCATCAGGGTCGATAACCAAAAAGTTTGGCCCTTCGTGAAAACAATCCACTGGGCAAACCTCAACACAATCCGTGTATTTACATTTAATGCAGTTATCAGTGACAACAAAGGTCATAGTAGTCTTCCTGTTATTTCGTCATATGCGGTAAACAGCGTCTGTACCATTCCGCAAAATCGCTGTTATGGTCTGATGCAAGCTGAATTACCCCTAAGTTATGGCTAGAGTGTAAAACACCAAACACACTGCAATCAATAAAGTCAGGTGTCTCACCACCAAAGTAATCTTTTCCTGCCAGGCCATCGTTGACCCATTTATCAATAGCTTGTTTGAATTCGGCTTCTGTATCATCAATGCGGTGCTTAATTTTCATTTTTCGAGCGACTTTAGGCATCACCATTGCCCCCATAAAGCCTGTCAATTTCTTCTTGATGAACCCCATTGAACCATTCTGCATAATGAAGTGGAAGTTATGCAAAGAGGTTTTGAAGTTGGGATGAATCAAGGGAGGTAAGTAATGGACCAAAACATCATCGACCCATTTAGACCACTGCTCTGAGTTTTCCTGTTTAGGCAGTTTGCTATAGAAGTCATTGACATAGTTAACAATCGTTGAAGACTCTGTAATTATCTCGTCATCATCTCTCAGTACAGGGACTTTTTTATGATCAGTGAAGTTGAGTTCCTTCATACCAAAGGGGGACACTTCAACGATGTCGTAAGGTTGCTTGGCGAAGTTTAGCAATGCTTTAACTTTCCAGCAAAAAGGGCAAGAATCGAATTGATAAAGAGTGATCATAGCGCACGCATCTCCCTAGAGCGTATCAGCGTTTGGGGTAACTATTCTATGGGCAATGCCCGCGTATCTCAAGGTACATGACCACCTACGTTTTGTTCAAGGGAAGATTCTCAGGAAACTCTCCGCTTTGATGTTGCCACATCTCAAAATATTTCCCGCGTTTTTCCAGAAGCTGATGGTGGCTACCTTCCTCAATAATTCTACCGTGATCTAGCACGATGATTCTATCCATATGTAAAATGGTGGATAGGCGATGCGCAATGACAATGGCTGTTTTTTGGTCAATTAATTCAAAGATCGCTTTCTGAATTTCCTTTTCGGTCAAAGAATCCAGCGCACTGGTTGCTTCATCTAACACCACAATAGGCGCATCTTCTAGAAAGGCGCGGGCAATCGCGATACGCTGCTTTTCACCGCCTGACAATTTCACACCACGTTCACCGACCAACGTTTCGAAGCCCTCCGATAATTGTTCGATAAACTCTAGGCAACGCGCTCGCTTCGCAGCATCTTTAATCTCATCATCCGTAATGTTTTTCCCTAGACTAATATTATCGCGAATAGAGCGATGGAATAGCTCGGGTTGTTGAGGCACCATCGAAATTTGCTTACGCAATGACAATAAAGAAAATTCATTTGCCTGATGACCATCAAAGCTTATGCTACCTTGTTGGGGGTCAAAGAAGCGGAATAATAACTTAGTGAGAGTTGATTTCCCAGACCCTGAATGCCCGACCAAAGCCACCTTCTCACCGGGTTTAATGTGCAAAGAGAACTGCTCAAAAAGCGCGGTATCATTGTAGGCAAAATCAACCTGATCGAAGTGAATATCGCCCCGTTTGATGGTGATCGGTTTTGCATGCGGAGATTCGGTTTCGATATCAGTATTATTAAAGACATCGGCCATCTCACTGGCATCGGCAATCGCTGAAAAGAAATTACGAAAATACCGTCCAAAGTCCCACAGTCGATGAATCAGCATAAGCAGGATTGATTGGAACAAAACGAATTCACCCACATCGAATGAGCCTTGTTTCCATTTCTGAATCATCAAATAGATTAGCAAAAGCTCAATGGCAAAGGTTAGAAGGCCTTGTACGGCAAAAGAGATGAATATGAGAATCCAGGCAATGCGGCGCTTTTCATGCCCCTCATCCGCAATCTGATTGGTTTTGGCTTGCTCCTTCCGTTCTAAGGCAAAACTCTTAACAATGGATATATTGGAAATGGCATCCGAATAAACCGCGCCGATTTTTGAATTCCACTCAGCAACCGCCTTATCGAAGCGCAATTTCCAGATCGAGAATCCTACATTCCAGCTAATAAAAACCACCACCCAAATCAGAAAGTAAATCGCAAACTCAGGTTGTTGCTGATAAAAAATGATGAATGACACGGTGATAACCAAGACATTCTGGAAGAGTTGAAATAGCAGCCAATCCATAATGCTTTCAAAGGCACTGACAAACCGTCCAGACTGCTTGATCAAACTGCCTGAAAACTGATTCTCAAAAAAATAATGCTTCTGCTGCATTAATACGGCAAAAATACGCTTCTCCAGAATCTTAATACCGCCGGATTCAAAGGGAATCATCGCAAATTCCAGTACACGCCAGCTCAACCAAATGCAGCCATATATAACCATGATGCTGAAAAAGTTTTCCATCAACATTGTCAAGGTAGAATCGGAATACTCAGAGGCAAAACCATTTGCAATGTTTTTGTAAAACAAGGGCGTAATAATATCCAGACTTGTTGCCGTAGCGAGTGCGAGAAGGATCACTAAAAAGTAACCTTTCTTTTGCAAGATAATTCGACCGTATTCTTTAAAAATAATATTCATGGCGAGAGGTTTTAGAGGCGAAAAGCAAGCTTAGTGCAAAATTAGATCTTAAGTACATCAAATCTTAAAGAGATATTAGATGAGATACGCGTACATCCCCATTGGGATAGTGGGGTATTGCTTTCTGCAATAATATACATTAGAGTTTAATTATATTATTAAATTCTAATATGGGTGTTAAGAATGAAAAAGTTAATTTTAGCTTCTCTTTTAGCGGCTTCAGCTGCTAACGCAGAGGTTACATTAGATACGAATCAATTTACACAAAGCCTTGATGCGATGACGTCTACAATGACGCAGCCAGAGCAGCAGTTATTTTTGAATACGGTTGTGTACTATGGAATGAACAAGTCACAGCCACACGATGTCACATTACCCGTTGATCAACTAGCAGCAAAAACCTTGAATGAGTTTCACGGTTTGACTGCTTCAGAGATTTTGCGTTCTATCGAGTTATCTAAGGCGATTAAGTTTCAGCAGCAGATTATGAGGGCGAAGGCAGCGCATAAGCAGTAATTTCTGTTTTTGAGTGGTATCCGTATAAAGCGGAGTGGGTCTATCTCACTCCGCTTTTTTATGGGTGCTTTTTTTGCCTACCCTATGAAATTTCCAATTTCTTAGTTTAATTATTGCCTTTAGTTTCTTGCTATTTGATAGCGTAAACTCGCGTTTTTTTATCGTGAGAATAGTACTGTGCAAACTGCAACGGAAACCATCAAGCATACGACTTGTTATGAATGCGATGCGAATTGTGCCTTTGAGGTGACGTTGAATGCTGAAGGGCATGCGACGAAAGTAGAGGGTATGCCGAGTTGTCCGCGCGGTCCGATGCAGCTTGAGCGTCAGTATCATAAAGATCGTTTGCTATATCCACTTAAAAGAGTGGGGCCAAAAGGCTCAGGGGAGTTTGAGCGCATTTCTTGGGAGGAGGCGCTGAATACCATTACTGCTGAGCTAGAAAAAAGCAAAGCGGAACATGGTGCGCCTGCGGTAGGTTTCTTCGCGGGGTATACAAAAGAAGCACGCCCTCAGCTACAGCGCCTTGCACATGCCTTTGGTAGTCCGAATTATCTCACAGAATCTGGATGCTGTTTTTCGGCAACCATGGTCGCAGAGCGTCTGACATATGGTTATAAATTAAAAACCACATCTACGGTAGAATCGCCATTAACACGTTGTGTATTGGTATGGTCTACCAATGCGGTGGGTTCGATTCCGCCTTTCGATGACCATCATCTAAATAAGCGTAAGAAAGGTCGGCGTATGATTGTGGTTGATCCACGTCGTACTGAAACGGCTGAACTGGCAGATATTCATTTGCAGATTCGTCCAGGCACAGATGGCGCTTTGGCTCTAGGTTTCCATCATCTGATTTTCAAGAACAACTGGCAGGCTCAAGAATTTTTGGATGAGTGGGCGAGTGGTTTGGAAGCTTTTCGTGACTATATAAAAGACTTTACACCAGAGCGTGTGGCAGAGATCTGCGGTATTGATGAAGCAGATTTACTGGCTGCCGTGGAGATGTTTGCAACAACCTTGCCATCACAAATTGCAATGTCCCCAACGGCGACGGTGCAACACAGCAATGGTTTTCAGAACCATCGTGCGATGATTCTGTTATCAGCTGTGACGGGGAATATTGATAAGGAGGGCGGTAATCGCTTTTTCAATAATAAGGTCTTACCGAAGCCTATTGAAATGTTCGATGTCTGTCTCAATGAACTACCACCACGCATTGGTGATGAAGTTTTTCCAATCTGGACAAAATACTGGCCTGCTGCACAAAGCATGTTGATGCCTGATTGTATTCTGGAAGGTAAGCCACAAAAGCTAAAATCTCTGTTGGCGATGGGCATTAACACCGCGATGTGGGCAAATTCCAAACGTATGGAAGAGGCGCTAGGGGCTTTGGATTTCTTTGCGGTTTCTGACTTTTTCCATAATCCTGCAACATTGCAGGCGGATATTGTCCTACCCGCTGCAACGAATTTAGAACGCTCGGCGCTAATTGCCTATCCTGGTTGTGCGTATCAAGGAGAGATCAAATACCGCCATCCGGTATTATCAACACGTGGTGAAGCTAAAGCGGATGGAGAGATCTTTTTGGAATTAGCAGTGAAGCTGGGTATGGGGGAGCAGTTTTGGGAAGGTGATGTTGATGCGTCGTGGGCTGAAATGGCAGAAGGTTTGCCCGAAGGGATGTGGAAAGAAGTTTACGAAAACCCCGAAGGTGTAACGGTTTACAGTGATGTTATTGAAGAACTCGTCGATAAAGGCTTTTTAGATGCAGACCGACAATGGCGTATTAATGGTTTTAAAACCGCCACAGGTAAGATTGAATTCGACTCAGTGGAATTACGAGAGCAAGGCTATGATGGTTTGCCGGTTTATCGTGAACCAGCGGAAAGCCCAGTATCAACGCCTGAATTAATGGATGAATATCCCTTGGTTTTAACCTCGGGGGGGCGTCAAAAGTATTTTACCCATTCGCAACAGCACAATGTTGATCCGATGCTCAAAATTGACCCTTATCCACGTGTGCAATTACATCCGGCTGATGCCGAAGCGCGAGGTTTACAGCAAGGCGATGTGGTAGAAATTCGTTCACCAAGGGGGGCTGTTATTTTCAGGGCTGATATCACTGATCGCATGAAGCAGGGCGTCGCGCATTGTTTTCATGGTTGGAATGATGCCAATATCAATGAGCTAACGGATGACCAACATCTTGATCCCATCAGTGGCTTCCCACCCTTTAAATCACTATTGTGTGAAGTCACAAAGCAATAGTTTTTGTTGTCATCTGGAGTTCTTATGCCACAGAAAATTGAGCGCTATCTCGCTGTCCGTGAACACTCAGAAGCCCTGTGTTCTCCATTGGAGATAGAGGACTATGTGGTGCAGCCTGTGGCAGAAGTCAGCCCGCCTAAATGGCATCTGGCGCATACCACATGGTTTTTTGAAGAGCTTTTATTACGCCCGAATTTACCAAACTATCAGCGCTTTAATGAGCAATTTCCTTTACTGTTTAACTCCTACTATAAGGCCGCAGGTGATCACTGGATACAAGGGGAAAGAGGGCAGTTATCACGCCCGACAGTGAAAGAAGTCTATGCCTATCGTCAATATGTCGATGAGCATATGCAGGTGTTGCTAGCGCGTGATGATTTAAGTGCTGAAGCAGAAGGCTT
>CACVAY010000146.1:51695-60402 GCA_902727985.1 uncultured Thiotrichaceae bacterium
TGCGCGGTGGCTGTATCGCCACACCCAAAAAACACTATCGGCCCACTTATCGAAACTTCTTTACCCCCGAACAACGCTGGATGTTTTCTGGCATACGATTAGCAAAGGATTTGTAATGGAAATCATCTCTCTACTAAATAATGAAACAGAAAGCTCATCGCATCAGGATCAGTTTGCGATTGATGTACTCATGGCGCTTAGCTCCAGCCCGAAAAGTCTGTCATCGAAGTATTTTTACGATGATGTAGGAAGTGATTTGTTTCAGAAGATCACTCAGCATGAAGATTATTATCCAACCAAAACCGAGTTCTCCATTCTCGATCAGATCAAAGACGAGCTACCTGAGTTATTGAATGAAAAAGTCATTGACATTATTGAATTAGGAGCAGGGGATGGGCATAAAACCTCCTTGCTGCTAAACGGCTTTTTAGATGCCGATTGTGAAGTCAATTATTACCCCATCGATATCTCAGAACAGGCAATGCAGCAGCTTGGTGAAAATATGGAAGGGCATGCAAACCTACATATTAAAGGGGTTGTCGCAGAGTATTGCCGAGGTTTACGTTATGTCCGTGATCATTCGAAAAATAAGGCTTTAGTGCTATTCTTGGGTTCGAATATCGGTAACTTCGACCGAGTGCAAAGCCAAGGTTTTCTGCGCAGAATTTGGCAGAGTATGGAGCCAGAGGATTATGTTCTGATTGGTTTCGATTTGAAAAAGCCTGTTGATGTATTGGTACGTGCTTATAATGATTCCGCAGGTTATACGCGCGATTTTAATCTGAATATATTGCAGCGTATCAACAATGAATTAGGTGCAAACTTTCAGCTGGATAAGTTCCAGCATTACGGCATTTATAATCCTGTGCTGGGTGCCATGGAAAGCTATTTATTGTCATTGGAATCGCAGACGGTCTATATCGAAAAATTGCGCCATAGCTTTGAGTTTGATGCCTTCGAGCCGCTACATTTGGAGTATTCCTTCAAATATTTGGAAAGCGATATTCACTACTTATCCGAGCGTACTGGTTATGAGGTGATGAAAAATTTTACAGATGAAAACCATCGCTTTATGAACTCCCTATGGAGAGTGTCAAAAGGGTAGTAATCAACAGGTTTTTAAGACGAGCAAGGTGCTAAGGATAAAACGATGAGTATAGGTTTGTTGGGCTTAGGAAGTTACAGTACCTTGTTTTATTTGGAGCGGCTTAATGCCCTCTATAATCAACGTAACGGAGGGTATAGCACTTGCCCGCTGGTGATGATGAATGTTGATTTTGACTCGATTAATCCCTATTTGCCTGACAACTTTGCGAAACTGGAACAACCGCTAGCAATCCATTTAGGTGCGCTACAATATATGGGCGTTTCAGCGATGGTGGTGCCGAATATTACCTTGCATGAAGCGATTGAACGGCTACCTTCTCATCAAACCTCTCCTTATCCTCTTGTTCATCCTGTCAACGTGACGTTGGAGGCACTGCAAGCAGATCAACATACTGAGGCGTATATTTTTGGTTCGCGTTACAGTATGCAGGCTGATTATCTGCGTAATCGTTTTCAGGAAGGTGGTGTTTCTCTTTATCAACCAGAGGAAGAAGCTAAAGCCTTCTTGGATGGTTTTCGGCAAATAATCTATCAGGGCGAGCAAACCGAGCAAGACATTAAACACTATCAATACCTGATAGAACGTCATTCCGAAGAACGCCCTGTTGTTATTGCCTGTACCGAATTATCAGTGCCATTAGAGCCAGAGAAAGGCAGAGTCTACGATATGGTCGGCGAACAAATTGTAAAAGCGTTACAGTTTGTTTGATTGATTTTTTCTATCAAAAGCTGTTGATTCACGATTGCCAGCATTATCTGGCTGTGTTGAAACGTTACTTTCAGACGCTGATTAACGCTGCTTGTATTGAGTAGGACAATACGCGCGCCCGACCAGAAAAGACCTTTTATGTAGATGTTTGGTTGCCCGAGCCGTGACACGCGCCCTCCATCTTTTGAAACTTGCGGGCTTGAGTTCACGACGCATGAGTTTGATCACCGCTTTTTCTGGCATTGAATACTGCAATAAGATGGCTTCGAAAGGGGTTCTGTCTTCCCAAGCCATCTCTATAATTCTGCTAATGTCGCTTTTTTCTAAAGTCATGCTTATCAGTAATCCTGGTAATGACTAACGGATGGTCTGACTGGTTGTTGGTGCATAGGTGCAGGAGTGTAATAATTTTGTTGATTGTAATGCTGTTCCATCCGGTTAGAAGTATTACTGCCCTGAAACATTTGGGTACCTATGTTTCGCATTTGCGACATAAAACCTTCAAACTGACGCTGCTGATGCATTTCTGCATTGCTTCTCACTTTGGCCTTGAGGTTGATTGAAAACTCAATCTCGGCTTCAGCATCTCCTTTAGCATAAGCTTCACCAGAACTATTACCTGAAAAGTTTCTTTCAGCTTGGAGTGAATGACTACCCCACAATGAGCTGTAATGCTGGTTTTCTACTTTACCGTTTTGCGAAATACCATCAAAATATTCTGCGTGAGCGTTATCATTAAGCCCGATGCCGAGTGTTAAGAACAATCCAACGATTAAACTTTTCTGCGTTAATGTGTAAGTCTTTTGCATAAATTCACCTCCGTCTGAATGTTAACATTAGAGTTTACTAATGGGTTTTTAACACTAATAAGATTGTGTTCATTGATACAAGATTCGCTGAGCATAAATCCAGATAGCACTTCTGCATGTGTTGGTTGAAATATCTACCAATCACTAGAGGAACTGTGGCGGTATTTCTTACTTCATTGAGCAGCTCCTATCATGATCAAACGAATAATCTTTACCTTTGAGAACGTCTCAATACTCAATAACAGGCAATTGCTCTTAAAGTGCAAGTTGCATAATCTGGCGCACAAGAACAAGGAATAAACACACCATGGCTACTCAAAATAATGTTTTGAAAAATAACAAGCAACTCATGTGCTTTTATGATGGCGAATGTCCGGTTTGTGAGTTTGAAATCAAAACCATGAAGAAGTTAGATAAAGATGAAAAGGTCGACTTTATTGATATCACAAAAGACCCCCAAGTATTAGAAGAGGCTGGTATTACTTATCAGGAAGCAATGGATAAAATGCACGTCATAGACGCTGAAAAGGGTCTACAGTCTGGCGTTTCTGGATTTATATTGCTATGGCAAAAACTACCTTTCTACAGGCATCTGGCAGTAATTGTGCAAAAGATTCCAGGGTCTCAGTCAGTGCTTGAATGGGGATATAAAATTTTCGCAAAACATCGACATCGACTCAAAAGAAAATCGACTAATTAAAGGAAGTTGAAAGTCAACACATTGTCCTGTGATTCAGAGGATGATGTAATAATTTTTGACTAAGTTTGTCTCTAAAGGACTTTCATGATCGCTTGTGACACTTTTTCTTTTTCAGTCAGAAAGGCCCATACGGTCTCGCGTGGAGCGGCGAAGAGGAATGTTTTAGAAATGGTGGTGTTCGACATGGTTATTTTCCTTTCTTGATATCGTTTTCGATAGCTTGGCCTAAAGCGTGTAAGCGCTCATCCCAGAATTGGTCAAAGTAACTCAACCACTTTGTAACGGTTTGTAAGCCCAGAGGTTCGAGCTTATTGATCCGTTCACGACCTTGGCCATGTGAGTAAGCTTTGTTCGTTGATTTATTCGATCGCCATGAAATACGAATGTTCCATATTTGGGAACAAGTGCATTGACATTTCGAAGGTTTTCCCTTATAAATGTTCCCGATATGGGAACAAAATATGAAATTAATTGGTAAGCAGAAGTTGAAATTATTCGATAAGTCACAGATTAGCTTCAGAACATGGTTGGTCAATTGGATAGCAGAAGTGTCTTCTAATGCTTGTCAATGGAACAATGTTAACGAAATAAGTGATCAATATCCTAGGTCGTTCAAGAAAGATGGTGAAAAGTTCCTTTTTGAAATTGCAGACTCGGGATTTATCTTAGAAGCAAAAGTGGTATTTCCGCAAAAAATTATTCTTATACAGGATATTAGGAAGAAGTGATGGATATAAAAGTTATCAACACTGAGAAGCAATACCACCAATACATTGATGAAGTTCAGCGTTTGATGGCTTGTGAGCCGACGTTGAATAGTCCCTCCAGTGATAGATTGGAACTACTAACCTTAGTGTTGGAAGCGTATGAAAATGCCGAATATTCAGTTGAACCCCCAGATCCAATTGATGCTATAAAGTTTCGAATGGAAGAACTTGATTTGAAACAAGTGGATTTGGTGCCTTATTGTGGCAGTAGAAGTCGAGTTTCTGAGGTGCTTTCACGTAAACGTCCTCTCACTGTGCAAATGATTAGAGAGTTAAGTACGAATCTTGGGATATCATCTGATACGCTATTGGGGTTGAAAGCTATCGAAAAACAAGCTGTTAATCAGGCTGACTGGTCAAAATTCCCCATAAAAGAAATTCTGAAGCGTGGATGGTTTGATTCTTTGAGACATCCTGCAAAGTCGTTAGAAGAAAATATGCAAACTTTAATAGAAGAGTCTGGCCTAAGTTTCTCAGGAGTATCTTTTAAAAGAACATTGAAAGGGGATGGTGTGTCTCCAGGTACACAGTATGCTTTGTATGCTTGGTTAGCCCGAGTTACCCTAAAAGCAAGAGAAAAGAAAAAACTCCTATGTGCCTTTGATGAAAGTTTTATAACAAAAGCTTTCTTTCAAGAGGTTGCTCAGCTGAGTTGGTTTGATCAAGGGCCATTATTAGCTGTAGAGATGCTTGAAAAGCAGGGGATAGCTGTAGTTATTGAGCCAGCTCTTAAAAGTACATTAATTGATGGAGCTGCCTTTAAAGATTCGGATGGCACTCCTGTAATTGGTTTAACTTTGAGACTTGATAGACTCGATAACTTTTGGTTTACCTTATTGCATGAACTCGCGCATATTTGGAAGCATGCTACGTCTGAAAATGCTTTTTTTGATGATTTCAAAGTATCTTCTAATAATAGGCAAGAAAGTGAGGCTAATAAGATAGCGCGTGAGGCATTTATACCTAGGTCTTTGTGGAAGCGTAGTGATGCTTACTTGAAACCTAGTAATGAAAATATAGAAGTTTTAGCTCGGAAGCTACGGATTCACCCGGCGATAATTGCGGGTAGGGTAAGAAGAGAACTCGGCTATTCACGTTTTTCTGATTTGGTTGGGCAAGGAGAGGTCAGAAGACTTTTCAATATAAACTAAATAGGGTGGTGTAATGAAACAATTATATACAGCGGTTTTAAAGGCAATGTCTGGTGAGTTTGAGGCGTTTCAAAATTTAAAACAAGGTTCCGAGAAAAGGTTCATGCCTTTGTTTGATATACCAACTCCTCTGAATAGAGATGCGGCAGCTATTCAAGCTAAAGGCGGTGATATTAATTCAACTTACTTACGGGCTAAAGCGGAGAAAATTAAGAGGTTTTATAAAACTGGGGATAGCCCAGTTATGTTTGATATGTTCTATTGGAGTGTTGATGATATTGTGCAGACAACAGGTGAGTCGGTTTATGAGTTTTTCTTCAAAGAACTGACCATGGGGCTTTTATTTAATATTCCAATAATTCCAGTGATAAGTCTTGATAAATGGGACTCCCAAGAGTATCGCAACGCAATGAAGAATATTGTTCTAGCCTCTCATAGTGGAATTTGTATACGCTGTGATATAGCTCATAATGATGATTTTATTGATATGGACGAAATTGAAGATGTTTTGTCATTTTTGGCGATACCATCCTCTAAATGTCGCCTTATTTTTGATTTGGGTTATATTTTAGAAAAAGATTTGGGTGATCTACTTGGGCAAGTGGAAAGTCTTTATATGGAAATAAAGGGTTATAATTTTTATCAAGTAATGACATGTGGCAGTTCAATGCCAAAAAGTATTACTACTGTTGTTGCAGAACAAAATTCTGAGAATGAAGTTCAAAGAAAAGAAATGTTGTTATGGAAAGCACTAACAGGTAAAGGATATGACATCACATTTGCTGATTACGGGACACGACATCCTCTACCCGAACCTGAAAGTGATAGTATTGAAAACCCAAAACAACCCTTTTTTCAGAATAAGAATAAACAAATTAGGTACACAACGTTGGATGCTCATTACATTCTAAGAGGCTGTCCGACAAAAGATGGAGGTAATCATCAAGCCCTATCAAAAAAACTGACAAAGTCGCCTTGCTATAGTGGAAGTCCATTTAGCTGGAGTGATCAGAGAATTTCAGAATGTAGCCAGGGTTCATTCAAAGGGAATGATAGTAATTGGGTGGCTATAGATACAAATAGACACATTGAAGCTGTCCTTGATGAGGTTAAGGAGCATTTGAGAACTCCTGTGGTGACTGATGCAGGGACTTTGGAGGAAGGGGTTTTTGTGGAATAAAAATGACAATTTGAGGTGTTCTGCATTTATGGGAAAAAGCTACTATGAAGGTGGCTGTCGCATTTTTTCAAGACAGGAGCAGCAATTTTGTTCAAACTGATGGGTATTTATAAATCTACGGTTCAAATCAATGGCTAATCTAACGTTCAAATACCAGCAGTTCCCGCTTGTTTTATAGGTAAGTTATTGATAAAAAAAGATAATGTGGTAAAAATAGCACAGTTGGTATCAGCAAGCTATTGATTAATAAAGTTTTTTACGATGAGATAATTCTGTGTTTTTTCTTTATTAATCAAGTAATTACAAAACACTACTGTGCTATTTTTACACTAAAATTATTATTTATCAATAACTTAGTCGGAGATTGAGCGGGAATTGCTGTTCAAATACACCATCCTTTATGTCGATAGCGTTGCTGACACACTCAAGTTCTATGAATCAGCGTTTGGCTTTGAAACAACAATGCTGCATGAAAGTGGTGATTACGGAGAATTGGATACAGGCGGAACGACATTGTCATTTTCTTCGCTGAAATTGATGGAAGATCTTGGGAAGCATCCGGCAAAAGTTAGAGCGGGTAATCCGTCTTTTGAAATTGCGTTTGAGACGGATGATGTGCCTGCTGCATTGGCCACAGCGCTGGAAGCCGGTGCAGAACTGGTTCAGGATGCTGAGGAGATGCCGTGGGGGCAAACCACGGCTTACGTCAATGACAACAATGGTTTTCTGGTGGAAATCTGTAGTCCTGTTGCTGCTGGTCTAACTCTCGCCAATTGAAGCCAATAGGCAGGGGTTCTTTCTGTTACTTTTAGTATTCGTCTTTGCAGGGTTCTGGTGTAATGACTTCATAGCGGTTTTGCTTGGGTATATGCAGATACAAATTGTCTGAAGAGGTGATTCATTGCCTCATAGTTTCGATTGGGTGCATGAAGCTGGTTGTCATAGGCGGAAAAACGTTCCAATTCGCTTTCTATAAACACATTGATACTGTCAATCGGATCAGCATATTTTGCTTCGAAGCCGGCTTTTTTTTGTTTAATCAAATCTTCAATATCCTGTTTAAGTTGGCCATCAGGAATGAGCTGATTAAGCATCACATCGAATTTGATGGGGATGATGCCCAGATCTTTTTCCAACCATTGCATGGCCAGTAATGGACGTAGCACGTAGAAGTATTTTTTGATTCGTACCTTGCCGCCACGCAAATACTCACGAAAGTTGCCTTTGGCCATATGGTTGTAGTGATAAAAGCAGGCTTTGGGTGAGTAGTATTGCTGCATCAATTCCTGCATGGCTGTTACAAAGTTATCATCCTGCCGATAGATGATGTTTGATGATAGCCATTCCATCAGTGCCGGGTTTGATTTTTTCATCAGCTTGAGGGCTTTTCGTAAATCCCAGCCGTTTATATCGAGCACTTCATCTATGGGGAGTTCGATGACATCGCGTTTATGTTCAAGGTTGACGCTCAAGTACCAGTCTGCGTGATGGACGTAGAGAAAGCGTACATCGTAGTCACTATCTTGTGATTCAAAGCCCCATGCGCGGCTACCTGATTCAAAGGCGTAAAGTATGTGAACCTGATGATCCTCTTCTATTTGATCCAGTTTTTGCTGGATTTCTTGCTGAACAGTCATTTTCAATTCTTCGATAAGTATTGGAGTGTGTACTAGCTTGTCATATTTCAGCCTTTTAATGATAGTCACTGCTTACGAAGTGTATCTCCAGAAATTCGGCTTTGGGTGAAGCCTAATAAACATGCCATTCAACGTGTATTTATCAGCAGCAACTAAACTGTGCTAATAATCGTAGAAGCTATTAAGGCTTCGAGGAATGATTAACATGCTCAATATGGATTTTTCAAAACAGGTTGTTATCAGAACTAATGACATGGAGTGGGTGACAAGCCCATCCAGTGGCGTATCCCGTAAACCACTGGAACGTGAATTTGCGGAATCAGGGCATACCACGAGTATTGTACGTTTTGAGAAGGATAGTTATTTCCCAGAGCATACACACCCAATGGGCGAAGAGATTATTGTACTCGAAGGGGTTTTCTCCGATGAGTATGGAGATTACGGTCCAGGCTCCTACTTACGTAACCCGCCAAACAGTTCACATAGCCCTTTTAGCAAAGCGGGTTGTACGTTGTTTGTAAAGCTTGATCAGTTTGCTGAGCGCGATAGCAAGCAAGTGCGCATTGATACCCATTCAACACAGTGGATGCCGGGTATTGGTGGTTTGAAAGTTATGGCTCTTCATGAATTTGAGCATGAACATGTTG
>CACVAY010000147.1 GCA_902727985.1 uncultured Thiotrichaceae bacterium
ATTAAACAATACTAAAAGACTTATTATAACCAAGTGCAGGCTCGACTGGAAAAAATACTACCCCTCAAAAGTCTTCCGAGGTGAGTCTGTCCCGCAAGCCAAAATCTTATGTGCTAATGCTACAAAAATTAGCAATTGCTAATTTCCACCTTTCCTGTTCGATGTAAATTGGCGAAATGGGGCGGGGATTCTATGCTACGTAATATAAATAGTTCTTTATAACCATAACTAGCTACTCACTAAACAATACGAATTATAAATAACTATATGATCCCAAAATATTTTGTGCCCTTCGTGGCACTTTTTCTTTTTGCCTGTAATGGAAACCAGGACACTCAACCAGAAGCTTTATCTTTGCTTGCAGGTAATTCTGGCGTATCCACTAATAGCAACCCTCCTGAAATAGAACCACAAGAGTCAGAAAGCTTGTTGGTCGTCACTTCTCAGGAATCTAATCACCGTTTTGAATCTGAGCATTTCAGTGGTTCAGAAAATTGTTCGAGTTGTCACAATGGTATGACGGATGAAAGTGGAGAAGACCTCTCTATCATTAATGACTGGAGGACAACAATGATGGCAAATAGTGCTCGTGATCCATTCTGGAAAGCGATGGTTGCCAGCGAAGTCAGTCGAAACCCAGCACTGAGTGACACTATTGAAGGGAAATGCGCGCGCTGTCATATGCCGATGGCGCATGTAGAAGCTTCTTTTATGGGTGAACAGATAAGCCTCTTGGGTGATGGGTTTTTCTCAGACAAGAATCCCCATTTTGAAAAAGCTGCAGAGGGGGTAAGTTGCACTGCCTGCCATCAAATAGAAGAAACGACTGAATTTGGGACTGAAGATGCAACATCGGGAAAATTTGTGATTGCAGAAAATACGGGGAGCAATCGTAATCTTTACGGGCCGCTTGCCAATCCTATGCAGGGGCCAATGATAAATAATACTGGATTCACTCCCGTTGCTAGTGATCATATGAGTAAATCAGCGTTATGTGGCAGCTGCCACGACGTTACGACGCCAGTGGTGACCGTCGGAGGTACAGTAACGGGAGATTCATTCCCTGAGCAAATGGTTTATAGCGAATGGAAAAATAGTGCTTATGCAGAAGCTGGTACTGAGCAGAGCTGCCAAAGCTGCCACATGCCGAGAGCTAATGGGTCTGCTAAAATAGCGACACGTCCTGAGTCAGTACAAGCGCGTGAGTATTTTTCTAAGCATTATTTCGTCGGAGCCAACACAGTTATGCTCGATATTATGCAGGACAATGCGGATACACTAGGCATTTCTGTAAACGATTTCAGCAAGACCATTGATCGAACCCGTGAGATGTTACAGAGCTCTGCCACAATTGCCGTCGAAGGTTTACAACAAGTAGATAATCAGCTGTCTTTTGATGTGCGAGTGAGTAACAAAAGCGGGCACAAATTACCTAGTGGGTTTCCATCACGCAGAGCCTGGCTACATGTGACGGTGTTCGATGTTGATGATAATCCAGTATTTGAATCTGGCGCGATCAATGCAGAAGGAATGATTAGCGGAGTCGATGCTGACAATAATCATAGTCAGTATGAAATGCATCACGATGTAATTACATCAGCTGAACAGGTACAAGTCTATGAAAGCATTATGCAAAATACCGAGGGGAAGGTGAATTACACGTTGCTTAATGCTTCGGGGTATTTAAAAGATAATCGCCTCATGCCTTTGGGGATGGACAAGGGCAACATACCTGAAAAAATTCAAGTCAATGGCTTGGCTAAAAGTGATGATGACTTTATCGCGGGAGAAGATCTTGTATCCTATCGCCTTGCAGGCATCTCAGCTGGTTCCTATCGTATAAAAGTCAGCTTGAATTACCAGACTTTGGCCTATGCGTTTGCGAATGATCTATTCAGAAGTGAAACGGATGATGGATTCGTTTCTACTTTCCAGAGTCTCTACAACAAAGCTGATTTTCGTTATGAAGAAGTGATAACTGTAGAAACTGTTAGCGACTCATAACTACCTATCTCCTCCATTACTGGAATCAATGATAGGCAATTACACAAATTATGCGACCGTCTCGAAGTATTTGCTTCAGGTTTCTTTTTCTGGATCGACGTTATAGCGGTTTTACCACATAGAATGCACCACGCAGATCGCCTTCTTTGAAGCCAGTAGCTTTGTCTTCTGGGTAATGCTCTTTTAGTTTTGCTACGACATTTTCCGGAACTATATCACCGTGGCAAGTCAAGCAAAGGTTGCCTGTTGGAATAGCTTTCATGAAGCGGAATTCTTTTTTGCCATCAATGTCAACAGTCTCAGCGTAAGCTAGTTTTCCTGCATCTTCGCCGCCAGCCTTACGCGTTTCGAAATCATTCAAAACAGCGGTTTGCCATTCGTTTGCAGCATTGCCTGAGTTGCGGTTTTTCAAGCTCACACGACCGATCTCAAGGTTTTTCTCTTCTGAGATTTGTTTTGTGATGGCAGGTGCTTTTTCTACACAGACATCAAGTGCGGCTACTGGGCCACCTGACATCATTGCGCCTTGGAGTTCTTTTTTAAGTGAACCGCCCAACGCCATGACTGCTCCCTTTGCTTCAGCAATAAGTGCTTCTTTATCAGAGGCAGATGCTGCTGCATGAGGTTTTGTTGCGGCAGGTGGCATAGCAGATTCAACAGTTTTTGCTTCAGTTTCTTTAGTTGCTGATGCAGTAGAAGCTTCTGTTTGTGATTCGTCTTTGCTGCACGCAGAAAGAACGAGCGCCATACAAATTGCCAGAGTTGTTTTTTTCATGGTGAAATCCTAAGTATATGTTGATGGATCTGTAGATAGCTGAGCAGATATATTGCGCTGTCAGCTAATTGCCTCATAGGTTCTACACATTTTTTATTGCTTATCGCTGAATAATGCATCGATAAAATCAAGCGCGCATACTACAGCTTTTGAAAGTATCCGGTTTGAGAAAAGTCAAACTCATACAAGATTCGTTGTTGTTCCAAGTGCAGCTGCGATTTGTGCGAAGGCATCTTTTTCTACATCGCTGACTTGCGTGCCGCCAAAGCCGAGTATGCCCCCTTCTTTTGCTGCTTTAGCCACATTCTCAGCAACTTCCATTGCCCATTGTTTGTATTCGTCGGCTTCTTGAGCTGTGGCTTTCTGGTCGAGAATCATCGCTACTGAAACGCAGTCCTTGAGAATTGCGTCATGCAATTGTTCGGAGGACTGGATCTTGCGCTCTTCTAGTTTGGCAATACTCTTACTGCGCATTGCTTTGGCCTGTGACATGGCTTCTTTAAAATCACCAACCTGTGGTAAAACACCTATGATGATTTCATTGTCTGGGTATTTCTTTATCCCGGCAATAACGGTTTTTGAGTTTGCCATCATTTCTTTTATAGTGCCTAATCCACTGCCTTCAGCGAAGGCCATGACTGCACCGATTTGTGAAGGTGTGTTAGCAAGTAGGAAAATTTCATCTTCAGTGAAACGTTTTTCTAGTGACATGTTTAACTCCTATCATTCTGTCTATGTGTTGGAGTTTAGAACAAAGCGACATAAAAAAGCTGAATTCATCAGTGAATTTTCTATGAAATGCTCATGATCGACTTACGACTTGCCACAAATCAAAGCTTTTTGTGACAATTACACCTAACCTTATTAACTGACTTCTTTTGTGAAGTTCAATTCCATATTATCCAGAAACGGCAGATAGGTGTTGTCGTTTTCCAAGAATATTCAGCAGGGAGTGAAGTATGTCAGCCAACCCATCTCTAGAGCTTATCAGTTTTAAAGTTTGTCCTTTTGTCCAGCGTTCTGTCATCGCATTGCTTGAGAAACAGGTGGATTTCAAGCTCACACATATTGATTTAAGTGATCCTCCTGAGTGGTTTAAGGGAATTTCACCGCTAGGAAAAGTCCCCGTTTTAAAGGTGGGAGAGCAACCTGTGTTTGAGTCTGCGGTGATTTTGGAATATTTAGATGAGGTGTACGCGCCAAAACTACATCCCGATGATGCCCTTGAGAAAGCGACACATCGTGCATGGGTTGAGTTTTGTTCAGAGCTGATCACGACTCAGTTTAAGATGTTGTCTGCGAAAGATAAGGATGCCTTTGAAGAAAACCGAAACTCGTTGAAAGAGGGGTTAAAACGACTTGAGGATGTATTGGCTGAAGAAGCGCCTTTTTTTGCAGGAGAGAAGTTTTCTCTTGTTGACACCGTATACGCACCATTATTTATGCGCATAAAGATTGTTGAAGCGATGAGACCATTGGCGCTGGATATACCTGAAAGGATTCAAATGTGGTCGGATGCATTGCTGGCGAGGGAATCAGTACAGAATTCTGTCGTTGATGATTTTGAATCGATCTTTATGGCATTCCTGAAAAAACTGGACGGTTATGTGCTGAAATAATCGAGTAAAATGGTTTGGTGCGATGTAACAATATTAATCGCACCATATTAATAAAGCTTATAAAATTTTCTTAACCCACTGGGCTATCTGCGCAGCATGCAAGGCACCTGACTGGCGGGCAATTTCTTGCCCATTCTTGAAAATAATCATGGTTGGGACGCTACGAATATCGAATCGAGTAGCGGCTTGTTGAGCATTGCCTACATTCACTTTAGCAAAGCGCGCATTCGGCTCCAATTGAGCGCTAGCTTTCTGGAATTCAGGGCCCATCATTTTGCACGGTGCGCAGGAGGATGACCAAAAATCAACAACCACGGGGATGTCGTTGCTATTGATATGTTTTTCAAAGCTGGCATCATCTAGATTGATGGGCATTCCTTGAAAAAGAGGCGTTTTGCATTTGCCACATTTCGGTTGATCGCCAAGGCGTTCTTGAGGGATGCGGTTGGTAGCGGAGCATTTCGGGCAAACGATATGTGATGCTGTCATGATTTATTATCCAAAATAGTTCTGTCTTAAAAACAAATGTGGGTTACGCAACGCGCTTTTCAAGCTATTTGATTTATAAGTACGGTTATATTTTACGATGATGCTAGTGCGGGGAAATGCATTTGGGGTATTATCCGTGCTTATTTTGCTTTTAAGATTTGAGGTTCAAGATGTTTTCAAAAGATATGACTATAGAAGGATATGACGACGAATTATGGTCGGCGATTCAAAATGAAGAACAGCGTCAGGAAGATCATATCGAACTGATTGCCTCCGAAAACTACGCCAGTCCACGTGTGATGGAAGCACAGGGTGGACAAATGACGAATAAATATGCGGAAGGCTATCCTGCAAAACGCTACTACGGTGGTTGTGAGTATGTGGATATCGCTGAGCAATTAGCGATTGATCGTGTAAAAGAATTATTCGGTGCTGATTACGCTAACGTACAGCCTCATTCAGGTTCTCAAGCGAATGCAGCAGTTTACATGGCATTGGTAGAGCCAGGTGATCATGTGTTGGGTATGAGTCTTGCAGATGGTGGACATCTCACACACGGTTCCAAGGTAAACTTCTCGGGCAAGATTTATAACGCGAAGCAATACGGTCTAGACCCTGAAACGGGCATGATTGATTATAATGAAGTTGAACGCCTTGCCGATGAGCATAAACCTAAGCTTATTGTTGCAGGTTTCTCAGCTTATTCTCAAGTGGTAGATTGGCAGCGTTTCCGTGATATCGCAGATAAAGTTGGCGCTTATTTGCTTGTTGATATGGCCCACGTTGCAGGTTTGATCGCAGCAGGTGAATATCCAAGCCCAGTGGGTATTGCTGATGTAACAACCTCTACCACACATAAAACACTACGTGGTCCTCGTGGTGGCATCATCCTTGCTAAATCGAATCCTGAAATCGAAAAGCGCTTAAACTCATTAATCTTCCCAGGCATTCAGGGTGGCCCTTTAATGCATGTAATCGCGGCTAAAGCGGTTGCTTTCAAAGAAGCACTTGAGCCTGAGTTTAAAGCGTACCAGCAACAAGTGGTTAAGAACGCGAAAGCCATGGTTAAGGTCTTCATAGATCGTGGCTTTGATGTTATTTCTGGCGGCACTGAAAATCACTTATTCTTAGTGAGCTTTATCTCGCAAGGTTTGACGGGTAAAGCCGTTGATGCCGCTCTGACTAAAGCGCACATCACCGTCAACAAGAATGCTGTACCAAATGATCCACAGTCACCATTTGTCACCAGTGGTATTCGTATTGGTACACCAGCAATGACTACACGTGGCTTTGGTGAGCCAGAAGCTACTGATCTCGCTAGCTGGATTTGTGACATTCTCGATGATCTTGAAAATGGCGAGGTGATTGATGCGGTACGCGCTAAAGTCACTGAAGTGTGTGGGCGTTTTCCTGTTTACGGTTAGTATTACATCGCCCATTTAGCCAGCTTTTCATGAACTCAACAACGACCAGCTAAAGATTGGTGGTTGTTGAGTTCTTGTCTTTTTCAGCCAGTAGACCTTCTCCAGCATGCTGCTCAAACATTTTTGCTTTACGCATGTAACGTTGCACAGTACGAATATCCTGTTTTGTTACGTCTGCAATGTGTAATGCATCTTTACCTGTTAAGGCTGCGGATGTGACAAAACCGCTACGCAAACTATGACCGGAAAGTTGCCTGGGATCCAAACCAATTTGATTCGCATAGTATTTGATGCAATTAGCATAGGCAACAGCTGATAATGGCCTATCCTCTGCTAAATTAAGCGTTTGTCCACGACGTATGCGCCGAAAAATATACCCTGTTTTCATACCACTCACCTGCAACCATTCTTTAACAGCAGTAACAGGACAATAAACAGAATCAGCTTCTCCTAAAATAGGCTTATCCAGACCCTGTCCCATTTGATCTGTTTTTGAGCGTGATAAATGCACCCGCAAATTCAATCCCACAAAATGCAGGTGCTCAATGCGTAGCTGAATAACCTCACTGCGTCGAAAGCCTCCTGCAAAACCTAATAACAACATAGCTCGATCACGTAGATGCGTTAAGTTCTTAATATCCATAAGGTCTATCATTTGCTTAAGATGATCTACATGGAGTGCCTGTTTCTGTTCAAGCTGGTATCCCAGTTGGCGGCTAATTGCATTGATCATTTTCTTGGCTAATGGGTTTTCTGTGGGAGAATCATAATCAGACTCAAAATGATAATAACGAACAGCTGCTAAACGACGACGAATTGTGTTTAATTTCAGTCTATTGTCTGCCATATGCTGAATATACAAAATCACTGTTTCAGCGTTAGCAGGCAAACAGGGTTGCAATAAGGACGTGCAAAAGAGCTGAAAATCACGCCAATCACTACCATAAGCTTGATGCGTTGCATTCGCCAAATCAGCACCAAGTGTTTCTTGTGTACGCTTAATTAGCCCCTCGAGTTGTTCTTTTTCTTCCTTTTTTAGTAATTCTTGTTCTAGAGCACCTGGCGATAGTGCTTTATGCCTCTGCTTCATCTCAATTAGCCTAGAAATTCAAAAAAAGAGATTATATCACAGTTAACTTTCGAGAATGTATGTTATCGAAAGTTAATGAAATTATTTGTAACTATAGTAATGTACTTGTGTACAATGTACTTAAGTACAAAATGAATAATACAATAGAAGGTAACAAAAATGGATAAAGATGAACTTATCGCGGGAATCCAATGTGATTTTGCCGATTTACTGAATGATTCTGCTGTTAAAACACCCCAGAAAGCGATACAGGTTGCAGATGCGTTATTGCAACGTGGAGTGCAACCCACCTGGCGTTTAATTCGTGAGGTGCTTGGCACAGGTAGCGCAACCACCCTGCAAAAGGTGGTCAATGACTATTGGGCAGGATTAGGCAAACGCCTTAATCACTTAGAAAAACGCGCAGATGTACCTGAGGGTTTGACAGAAGAATTCAATCGCTTGTGGGATAAAGCACTTAAAAAAGCAAATGCAGAAACACAAGTGCGTTTAAAAGAGGGTTTTGCGGAAGCACAGGCAGTAAAAGAAAAAGCACAACAGCAACTTGAAACGTTAACAACAGAAGTAGAACAACTTCGTGCTGAAAAAGAACATCAAGAAACACGCTATGCAGAAAACACCAAAAACCAGAACATGCGTATTCAGCAATTACAAGCGCAGTTAGAACAATTACAGCAAGAAACTAAACAGCTGCAAAAGCTACAGGAGAAAACAGAAAACAGCAGTCAACACCATCAACAGCAAACAACACAATTGACCGCGATGTTGGCGACCACAAAAACAGAATATCAACAAGCAACAGAGCAACTAAAAACAGAACAGCAGAAAGTGCTGGAGCGCCAAGCCCAACAATACGAATCAATGATTGATCACTATGCCAATGAGCTCGGGCAAGTAAAGGTGACACAGGACAAACGGGATAAACACTATCAGCAAGAACGTCTGGAATGGCAGGTACAACAAGAGAAAACGACGAAGCAATCTTCTCAGCTACAGATAGACAACGCGATCTTAAAACAAGAAAATCAGCAACTCAAAAAAACAGAGCAACACTTGCAACAGCGCTTGAATGATCAGCAGATTAGTCTGCTTGCACTAGAAAAAGAGCAATCAACCTTACAGGCACATTGCACGTTTTTTGCAGAAAAGAATGAAGCACTTAAAGAACAGCTTGAGAAAAAACAGCAGGTTTTAGAGAAAGATACCTCCAAGCTGTCCTAATAAACCTGTATCAACCAATATTAGTGTATTGAACCGCGATAGAACGGTAATATGTTTCATCTTCCTTTGACTTAAACAAATAATTATTTTGAAAACCATCCTTCGCCCTATTCCCACCAATATCATCACTGGCTTTCTCGGTGTTGGCAAAACCACCACTATTTTGGAATTGCTCAAGCATAAGCCAAAGGAACAAAAGTGGGCGGTACTCGTCAATGAGTTTGGAGAAATAGGCATTGATGGTGAGTTGCTCAACACCCAAAGTGGCAATCAGGAACAAATTACTATCAAGGAAGTCGCTGGAGGTTGTATGTGTTGCGCGGCTGGTGTATCGACTCAGGTTGCCCTCAATCAGTTGATCAAAGAAGCAAGACCTGATCGGCTTATCATCGAACCCACTGGACTTGGACACCCTAAAGAAATCATCAATACTATCCAACAAGATGTTTATAAGGGGATCCTTGATTACCAAAACACCATCACCCTGTTAGACCCTCGGCATAGTAATGATGAGCGTTATACCACTCACAGTATTTATCAACAGCAACTTGATGTGGCAGATATTTTCATTGCTAACAAAAGTGACTTAAGCAGTGAAAATGAAATACAAAGTTTACAGGAGGTATTGTCTAAACGTGGCTTATCGAAAGTTCCTCTCATCGAAACCCAACAAGGTGTTATTGACATCACCCTGCTTGATCAGCCAGCTCAACCTCGCACTAATGAAGCCAATGACAATCCCCTCAATATCTTTTCCGTTTTGCTAGACCCGACGATAAATGCAAACCATGAAGGTGATGGCTTCCTGCGTAAACACCATCAACAGCAAGCGTTCTCTAGTATTGGCTGGGTGTTTAATACCGATACGTGCTTTGACTATTTTGATCTAACAGCCCATCTCAGTGGTTTAAACATACAACGATTAAAAGCTATCATGCGTACTGACCGTGGCGTTTATACTTTTAACTACAGCGGAGACATTCTATCCTCACAACTCATAGAGGATGCTGCTGATAGTCGCTTGGAAATCATTAGTGATGACATGACCTTTGATGCAGACTCTTTCGAACAAACCCTACTTTCAAGCCGGATAACACAAGCATGAGCAAAACAACTCTCTACTATGTTCACGACCCCATGTGCAGCTGGTGTTGGGGCTTTCGCAAAACCTGGCAACAAGTCAAACAACAATTACCCGCTGAAATCGAATTACAATATCTACTTGGTGGACTTGCCTCTGATTCAGAGGTAGCAATGCCGCAAGAATTACAAACTACGTTGCAGCAAACGTGGCAACAAATCCAGCAGCGAATCCCCGGCACAGAGTTTAATTTTGATTTTTGGACAGACTGCAAACCACGACGCTCAACCTACCCCGCCTGTCGAGCAGTGATAGCAGCACAATCACAAGGTGCTGAATTTGAAGAAGCGATGATTTTGGCCATACAAGAAGCGTATTATCTCCACGCGCAAAATCCGTCGGATGATGACACGCTGATACAACTGGCTAGAGATTTGAAAGTCGATATCAAAACTTTCACAACAGACTTAAACGCCGAACAAACCCAAGCAACACTCAAACAAGAAATGCAACAGGGTCAAAGTATTGGCGCAAGAGGCTTTCCGAGTGTAGTTATGGAGCAGAATAATCAACTCACGCAGATAGCAATCGACTACAACAACCCCGAAGCAATTCTCCAACAAATTGATTCAGCAATTCATCGCTGAAAAAACAGATGAGATTTTTAAAAGCACGCCCTGATTAAGCTTTACTCTGCAACAAATCAAACACAACACGCGAAAACTTGGCAAATCGAGCAGAGTCAGAAAGCACCTGCATCATCTGATTTTGATGCGCTTCGCTGCTATCCATGACCGCGTCACTAAAAGCTTTCTGAAAATCACCCAGCATAGCTTGTTCAGGTGAGTTGTTATCGACCTGGCTCATGACAAATTTATTCTCACGCATTTTATCGGTGATGGTATAGAGATAATTCACCAGATCCTTCTCAGTCAGTTCATCTGTCACAAAAATCTCATTCAACTTCTCAATAATCTGAGATAAGAACTCCTCTTTCTTATCCTTAGGTTGAGCACTCCCCACACCATCACCAGGTTCAAGTTCATAACCTTGGGCATCCTCTCTGAGCTTAATATGCTGCTGACGAATCGCGGTAAGCCGATAATGGCTCAGTTCAACATTACCCAAGTCAATATCGTCCTCCTCAACAATAGTCTCGCGTAACATTGGTCTGAGGTTTCGCGCATACAGGCTAAGCTTTTCCAATTCTTTATCATCGTAATCAACAATCTGCGACATGAATTCATAAAAACGAACAAACGTTCCCAAGTCCTTTTTAAAAATCTCCAGTTCGTCTTTCGCCTTCTTACAATCCTTCAGACTATTTTCAGCATTCGCGGTAACAACAGGATCGTTGAACTTCTTAACCCGCTCAAACATCTCCCGTGCTTCACTATAAGACTCGATCGCTAACTTATAACGCTTCTGCCAACGTTCAACCGCAGGTTTGCAAATATTAAAAATAGCGGCATTGCTTTTGCTCTCAACTAAATAAACCTTACAAAATTGATCTATCTCATACCCTTTATAAATACTCGCAGCATCCAGCTTTTCTTTAAGATCAAAGATCAAATCAGGGTCAGACACATCGGCCAATTCGGCCGTCTGATAATACGGTTGAAAAGCTTCCAAAATATCGTCCGGTTTATTAAAGAAATCCAAGACAAAGGTGCCACTTTCAGCCTTACCAGGATAAGTACGATTTAAGCGAGATAAGGTTTGCACGCACTCCACGCCACCCAACTTCTTATCCACATACATCGCACACAACTTAGGCTGGTCAAAACCCGTTTGAAACTTATTCGCCACAATCATCACCTGATAATCATCGCTATCAAACGCCTTACGCATATCACGCCCTTTCAGGTCAGGATTCATACCTGTTTCGGTAAACTTCTCTCCCAACAAACCCGCCACATTTGGATCTTGCTCATCAAACTCAACTTCACCAGAAAACGCCACCATTGCCCTGATCTTGTCGTAGCCATTCTCCGCAATATACTTATCAAACCCCAGCTTATAGCGCACCGCTTCCTTACGCCCACTGGTAACGACCATCGCCTTGGCCTGCCCACCCAATAAGCCCATAATATTGTCTTTGAAGTGCTCAACAATCACCTGCACCTTCTGGCTGATATTGTAATCATGCAAGCGCACCCACTGATTCAACTTAACCTTTGCCTTTTTGCTCTCAACCTCCTCATCACTCCCTGCAATCTTCATTGCAAGGTTATAAGCCACTTTATAGTTGGTGTAATTCTTCAGAACATCGAGAATAAAACCTTCCTCAATGGCCTGCCGCATACTGTAAACATGGTACGCCTCAGGCATATTCGTTTTAGAGGCAGGCTCAGCAGGATTTGGCACACGACCAAATAACTGAATCGTTTTATCCTTAGGGGTCGCCGTAAACGCCAAATAGCTCAAATTGCTCGATACGCGTCGAGCAGCTACCGCTGCATCTAAAATATCCTCAGTACTTAAGACTTCATCCTCACCTTTGCTGTCAATCATCAACACTTCTTTTAACTGACGCGCTGTACTACCCGTTTGCGAACTGTGCGCCTCATCCGCAATCACCACATAATTGCGCTCTTTCAAACTCACGCTGTTTTCAATCGCTTTCAAAACATAAGGAAACGTCTGAATGGTCACAATGATAATCGGCTGTGAGTTTTCCAAAGCCGTCGCCAACTGTTCCGACTTCGACCCTTCACCCTCTTTACGATTGATACGTCCCACCACACCATCCACCGACGTGTATTGTGAAATCGTTTCTTGCAGCTG
>CACVAY010000148.1 GCA_902727985.1 uncultured Thiotrichaceae bacterium
ACCAAACCGTTTGATATGGAACAGTTACAAAAGATGCTCCTCCGATGGATAGATAAGTCATCATCCGAAAAAAATCAGAAACAAAGCTAAGAAACATGTGCTTATATTCCTACTATGGAATCATAGAGGAATGACGTGCGGACTTATTAAATGCTATTTAACCGCCCCTTTTTTTGAAAGCTGCTTGCCCTCCTCCAGCCGCATATTCAAATCTTCTTTTGCCTTTCCAGGGTCAAAATCTTCCAAAGTTCCGCCTTTCTCAAAATGTTGTTGAAAGACTTTTCCGACCGCATAGGTTGATGCCCCTCCCATCGCCGCCATGCTCGCTCCACCGGCTAACGTACCAACTCCCGGAATCATTTTCAGTGCACTACCCACCAAAGGGGAAGCAGCCTTGGAAGCTAATCCGCTCATCAGCGTTGTCAGCCCGGCCTTAGCCAGGTGTTTCGAGAACGGAACGCCGTAGAGTTTCGAAAGGCGCATCAACATCAGACGCTGCACACTTATCAACCCAACTGTATCGATAAAAGGCACTGGAATAAATCCTGTCAGGCTCGAACGAAACGCATAGTCCTTAATCAATTTATCAGCCTTTTGTGCTTTGCTATCCATGTTATTATTCGCCTCTTAGTGTAAGGATGAGAATGTGCAACATTCGGTCAAAAAACACAAAACCAAGCTGAACGCAAGCTGAACAAATCGTGTATATTATACTAGCGCCTATTGCGTAGGAGCGCTAAATATATAACTCTATGTTGCGACCAAAATGTTGAGTGAGAGACCAACTTTTATTTCACAGTTATATTAAATTCTTGAATGAGATCAAGGTATCTGCACAATGCTGGAAAAAAAAATCAAGAACCGTATTTTAATCGTTGATGATGACGATATCTTACAAGTTTTTTTACAAAAATGTTTACTTAATCATAACTATAAAACATTTTGTTTATCAAATGGCGAAGGTATTCCTGATGCGCTAGAAAAAAATCACATAGACTTAATTGTGCTTGATGTGTTGTTACCCGGAAAGGATGGGGGTTATTGGCTGAAGTGGATCAAACAGTACCACCCCCAGATTCCGGTTATCATGGCTTCTGTACTAACCAATGAGAATGAACGTTTACGGGGACTACAAAACGGCGCTATTGACTACTTAATCAAGCCTTTTCATGATCAAGAACTTCTAATTCGAATTAAAAATGTCTTGCGCCGCTCAACCTTTGGTACGGTTCAAACCACGCTGAAAATTGGCTCGCTACATATAGACACCAAGAACAATAATGTGGATAAAAATGGTGATATATTTCCATTGACGCAGATGGAGACTAACATCCTAAAATTGTTCTACCTGAATCCTGGAACGGTACTTAGCCGCGATGAAATTATGGAACAGGTGAAAGGAGTCAAACACAATCCACTGGATCGCAGTATAGATATCCATATCAACAAAATCAGAAAAAAGATAGAAGAAGATCCCGCAAACCCCATCTATATACGAACCATAAGAGGCAAAGGGTATTGTTTGCAATTACATAACCAATAAGCCTATACTGTTCACTGGCTTACGACAAATTAAGATCAAAAAATGTCAAATATCAATAACCATTCATTAGATATAGTCGCCAATAATTTGGGGCTCGAAGAAGCAGTAGAGATGTTTGAATACGCATTACCACATATTTCCCAAAGAAGAGATGAACTAAGAAAACACATATCCATAAGCGATTGGGAAGCAGCAGGGCAATGCGTCCACCGTACCCTGAGTTCTGTGAACTTATATGGTTCAGACAGACTGGAAGAGTTATTACTTCAGGTCAAACTAGCTAGCACCGGGGAGGTTGAACCCTCTACCCTTAACCAAGAGTTATCCAAAGAATTTGATAATGTTCTTCAATCCATCAAGCAATGGCTTGCCACGCATACAAGCTCGTGATCAGGACAGAGAGCTAACCTTTACCTTATTCCGGCATACTCATCTAACGACATAACCCCACATCGTTTAAGAGAGTCAGAGGAAATCTAGCAAGCACATTTCTTAACATTTCTTAACATTTCTATCCACATGACCACTGATTTAAATTGCTACAATAGACATTGTTTCATGTATTTATCAGCAGACTAGAGAGAAAGTTCACAATGAAATCTATACCACTATCCTCTATGAACCTTTACAGTACGCTTGGTATGGTCACTATAGGTGCAGCGACTGGTGCCATCGTCGGCTCTACTGCTTTTGTGGCCTACACTGTGCTAACAGGGAAAAGTGCTGCAGCCGCACTAACCGCTAAGAGCGCCTTAAGCATGCAAGGGACGACTTTAACCCCCGTCTCTTCTGGATCACGCCTATTAGGTTTGCTGCTACCTGCTTCAATAGGAGCGCTAGGAGGCGGCTTGGGTGGTTTGAGTCTGGCACGAAAAAAGACCCTCCAAGCACGAGATGTATCAACCGAATCAGTTAAAGAACCCAAGGAACAAGACGATACCGAAAACCAGTCTCTACAGCCCTCTGAAACACATTTAACAAAAACAATGCCCGTACCTAATACATCAGAAGTAGATTTGGAACAAATTAAAGGCATCGGACCTAAATATTCCAGCTTATTACAGAAAGCCGGCATTCATACTGTGGAAGACTTGGCTATGAATCCCCTGGAAGACATTCATAGCGCTCTAAATTCCTCTTTGGGAGAACAAAAGTTCAGACTGAAAAACTGGGTTACACAAGCTAGGCAAATGGTCGAGCAGAAAGCATACTCTTCATAAAAAAACGATAAATCGTGAATACTTGTACTATAACTGTACAATATGAGAACAGTATCAAAAGGCCCAGTACTATAAAAATAGGAGTGCGTCTGCTAAAGATAGCACACCCTTTAAACTTCACTTTTTTAAACAACACGTAACCACTTAAAATATACTTAGAAGGAGTAAACTCATGGAAACACAAATCGCAGCCGCAGCAGGGTCAAATGGATCACTTGCTTCTGTTGGTCATTCTCTTGCAAGTGTTGGCACAGCATCAAAAGCGTTCGCACTGGTACACCCGATGACTATGGCAGTAGCAGGCGGCGTATTATTAGGCATGGGTGCTTACCACACACTTGGAAAAGTGTTTAAGAAAAAAGACACGACAGTCAGTGTACCTGTTCAGGAAGCTGTAGCTACCTGATACAACAGATATCAAGCACATTTGATTTGTATAAGTAGCATCACATGCTACATTTAATATTTTTAAATATCTCATTTTAACGGAGAACAAAGATGGTAATACCCATGAATTTCGTTGTAGGCGCCGTAATCGGTGCAGTATCAACATATGTTTATAAAGACGACACTGCCAAAGAATGGATAAAAGAAACGGGTGGTAAAATTAAGGATGGTAGTAGTTCCTTTATGACATCATTCAAAAAGAAGGCGGTAGAAGAGCCATCTGAATCCATCGCCGAGAAAGGAGAAACCATAGACAGTACTGCTGAGGTAGTCTCTGAAAAAGCAAAACCTGAAACATCGTAAAGAAGGATCCTCATCCTCCCCCTAATTTCAATCAAAATAGATTAAAATCTGCGATAAAGCGTTGATAAGATTCTTATCCCATTTTTTACCAAATAAAAACCATCATCTGTTGATTATTAGGAAAGTAAAGGTCTCTGGCAAGGTGCAACATGCATACTAACAAAACCATACCAGAGACCTCTACCACTCTCGCCTTTTACCTGATAGCGCCCCCCCCCTTGGGTTTCCAGTAGAATATGATGAACTCAACCATAATTTATTTCCATCCGCGCTCTTAAAGGAGCCTCCAGTGACGCAACAGACACAGCCCAAGTCATCTTTATGGATGGTAAGAATAAAGACTGAGCCGAATGTTAAGAAATGTTAAGCATCCTTTACCTGCTCACCTTTTTTATTCAGTATGTCTGGGATTATACCGTGAGGTCTCCTTCCTTCTGAGCCAGAAAGAGGTTGAAACTCATACACAATCAACACTCTATTTTAGCTATGTAATAAAGCCTCAATGACCTATAGAACCTGGACAATACAAATTATTGGTACCTTGTTAATAGTGCTACTATTTCTTTCTACAATACCGCTTTATACACAACGCTTACCCACTATCATTTCACAACAGGTAGCGCAGGACTTACATAAAGCAGGGCTAACGTGGGCTAAAGTGCAAGCCAAAGACCGAAACATCACACTCAGTGGCAATGCCCCCCATCTCAAAGAACACGAACAAGCTTTACAGATAAGCCAGTCAGCCTGGTTTGTTAAGCATGTGTATGATGATATTACCCCAAAATTTGTTGAACCTTACACCATGGACATACGCTGGAATGGTAAGGACTTAGTATTAAAAGGCTATGTAAGTAGCGATACAAACAAAGCGAACATCAAGCAACAAGTCGCAACCCAATTTGCAGGTACGAATATCCAACAGAGCCTGGAAGTAGCAGCAGGCGCACCTGAAAACTGGGCGCAACTCAATAGCACACTATTAAAGCACCTACAAAGCTTGCAATTAGCCTCTATCCAGATAATAGATAATACGATTCATATTGCTGGAAAAGCCCGCACCTCGAAAGAGACAGAAGCACTACAAAGCGCCATAAGTCCTTTTACCGAACAGACCGGGGAACAGAGATATACCATTACCACGCATATCGTTGCACTGGATAATGCGGCGATTGTCTGTCAAAAAGAGTTTAACCGCCTACTATCAAAAAATAAAATTCGTTTTAAAACAGGAAATGCGAGCATTGATAGCAGTAGCGACGCCTTACTGGAAGAACTGGCCGATACGGCCATATTTTGTGCCGACTCTACTATTCTAATTTCTGGACATACTGACAATATCGGTAGTAATGAAGAAAACCTGAAATTAAGTGAGCAACGAGCAAAAGCTGTCAAAGGAAGGCTTTTTAATCAGGGAGGTGTTCCGCTCGAACGCTTAAAAACTATCGGTAAAGGCGCAAGTGACCCACTTGCAGAAAACCAAACAGATACCGGTAGAGCAAAAAACCGTCGAATTGAATTTACTGTGGAGGGTATTTAAATATGTCGGATTTACCACTCATATATGAACTGGGCTTAGTCGCCACCCTTATTGCGCTTATCGCGTGGTTTATGGGACGAACCTTATGTGAATCGAAAGAACATGAGGTGCGAGCAACGAACCAATCACTTGAAATAGAAAAACAGCATTTAGTATCACGATTAGCTGAAAAAGATACGGAGATAAACAACCTTTCAGACCAGCTAAAAGACAAGCAGAAACAACTTGTTGATGTAAATTATCAATGTGAAATGGATGCCGCTGTCCTAAGCACCCTAAAAAAAGAACAAAAAGAGGCATTAAATACGGTACAAACCCTCACACCCTACCGTATTCAATATGAACAACTGACCCTGCACCATGAAGCCCAATCAAAACAAATGATGGATTTAAAAAAGGCGACTGAACAAAACCAAGACGAGATCCAACATTATCTTGAGTTGCTTGCAAAACATGATAAAGAACGGGATGAGCTCACATGTACAAAGCAGAAACTGACTGAGGAGAAAGTACGCTTAGAAGAGGCTATCAACAAACAAAACCAAGAAGCGCAAAAGCTAAAAAACGACCATATTAAGAAGGTTGATCAATTACAGACATCGTATTTAAAAGAAGAAAATCTGACCAAGCAGCTACAGCAAGACAACAAAGACTTACACAAAATCAATCAGTTAAAAACACAAGAGATACATGCGCTAAATGCAGTTCAAACCCAAAGAGATGAACTGGAAGCAACGGGTAATAATCTACAGGCAATCATCATACAATTAAAGAAAGAAAATGCTGAATTACAAGAGCTTAACAGTAATTTAACCGAACAAAAGGACGTGCTAAACGAAAGAATAAATAGCCTATTACAATCAACTAATTCCAATAATATAAAACTTAGCAGTATGCTAGAAGCCTTTCCTTAACCAAAAGAGCTTGAAAGGGAGTGCACAACTAACGTTATACAAACATCTTCAATAGACTAAAGAGATGGTTAGTAACATTCCAACTGAATTAAAAACACGGTGTACAGTACAATGAAAGAAGAGACCCTACCGAATCAACAGACCGTCTTGCTTGATGAACTCAATCTACGCATGAGTCAAACTCGGTCTGAACTTGACCTCAAAAACAGGACGATTCGACAACAAGAGGCCAATCGTATTATCAAGAACCATGTACTCACTGGATCAGCCATAGGACTCATTCCCCTGCCCCTTGTTGATATTCTCGCCCTAAGCAGCAATCAACTCAATATGCTACATCGTCTGAGTGAGCATTATAATCTTGACTTTGATCGCAATAAGACCAAAGTCGCTCTGACTGCATTACTAAGTGGCTCACTCCCGACCTTAACCCTATTGAGCCTTAGCAGCGCCTCCAAGTTCATACCAGGCATAGGCACCTTAGGGGGCAACGCAAGCTTAAGTCTGTTCGGAGGCGCGGTAACTTACGCAACCGGCCAAAGCTTTGCAAAGCATTTTGATGCAGATGGAACACTTGATAACTTTCATGCTAGAAAATTCACCCACTTTTTCAAACAGGAATTACAAAAAGGCCAACACATCATTCAACAACATCTGGCAAAAAAAACAGTAAGCACTATAAATGTAGACTAGGGAATGCATGTTAATTGAATACAGATATCGATCTGAGATTCTCTTTTTTACCATCAACGTATTCTGCAACTGCAACCGCATTCGTTGCTCAACGATGTATACTTTTGTTCTATGGCAACCACTCACACCATTAAAGAAGCGGACAAAAGCCTCATAAGCTATTTGACTAAACTCCTGTTGGTTGTGCTTACTGTATTTGCATGCAACTCAGGGGTACTCGCTCATACGCAAGAAAACACCACAAACAGCTTATCCCTTTCCCACGAAGAACAAGCCTGGCTTGAGCAACACTCTGAAGTTCTAGTAGGATTCGCAAACGATTTCCCCCCTGTGTTATCAAAAGAAGAAGATGGGCAATATCAAGGTATCCTTCCTGATATTTTTACCCTGCTCACTCGAACAACGGGTATTAACTTTCACCTTAAAACGTCACCCACATGGGCTGAAATGCTCAAGAATGGTTATGAAGGTGAAACAGATATGCTGGGATGGGTTGCTCCACGTATTGAGCATACTAAACACTTCACGCTTACACAGCCTTTTCACCGCGATCATTTTTATATCTATGGCCCGGGTAGCGCAAAGACAGCGGAATACTCATTAGATGATCTGACGGGGAAGTTAGTCGGTTATATCGGCTCAGCTCATCTGTTGAAAGCTTTTGCAAAAAAACACCCCAAGATCAATTTTAAGTCGTATGCAAACCATGAAGAACTTGTTAATGCGTTAATTACAAAGCAGATAGCCTTTATTGTAACGAACTCCTCACTAGAGTATTGGCGACAACAAAAGCAGTTGCTCACCTTTAAAATATACGGAACGATTCCAGATTTGGAAACGGAGTTTGTAATGGCCATTCGCAAAGACTGGCCAGAGCTGACTTCTATTCTTAATAAAGCCTTATCTTTCAATAAAACTGAAATACAAGAAATCATTGACCAATGGCTAGGACACAATATTGCCAACAAAAACGCCCAAGCTATTGAACTATCGGCAGAAGAAAAAGCATGGCTGGCAAAAAATCCCATATTACAAGCGGGGTTTGACCCTCAATGGGCACCCATCGAATTTATTGATCAAAATGGCGAGCCTCAGGGCATCTCCATTCAATATCTCCAGAAGATAGAGGACATATTGAATGTAAAATTTGAATATAACTCGGAAATAAAATGGTCAGACACCTATAAAAAACTGGTAAATTCCAAGCTGGATTTATTACCTGCCCTTTCCCCCACGAAAGAACGGCTTGAAAAAATCAATCTCACTAAACCTTACCTCTCCATACCTATTAGCATATTCTCTGCTGTTGATCGCGCTTACCTTGGGGGGCTTAATGCCTTAGAGGGTAAACGTGTCATTGTGGTAGAGAACTATGCCATCCAAACATGGCTAGAACAGGATCACCCAACACTTGAACTGATCACAGCACCAACCATTAAAGAAGCCTTGAATGAGGTGGCTCGAGGCAATGCTTATGCCTTTGTCGGCAATCTGGTCAGTGCCAGTTATTACATCGGCCAGTCTGGCCTTAATCAAATACGAGTCGTTGGTGAGACCTCCTACCGCTATGATCTGGCGATGGCTGTTCGCAAAGACTGGGAACTATTACCGAGGATACTGCAAAAAGCGATTGATACTATCCCTGAAAGCGAACGCAATGCCATTTATAATGACTGGATTTCCATCCAATACAAATACAGCGTGGATTACACCTTGTTGTGGCAAGTATTGGGGGCAGCAATTTTACTTTTATTAATAACAACCTACTGGATTCGCCGTTTAGCCAAAGAAGTCTCACAACGACGCCAGATTGAGGCAGACCTGCGACAAGCCAAACAGGAAGCTGATCAGGCATCAAAGGAAGCTTTGCAAGCTGCTAAGGCAAAAAGTGACTTTTTAACCAATATGAGTCACGAAATCCGCACCCCCATGAGTGCAGTGGTAAGCGCTGGTCATTTATTGCTCCAAACCCAGCCTACATCTGAGCAGCGTGAATATCTGGATAAAATGACCTATTCATCAGAAGCATTACTCACTATCATTGATGATATTCTGGACTTTTCCAGAGGAGAAGCCTCTCAGCTTACACTAGATGCGGTTGCCTTCAGCATTCGTCGCGTGATACAAAAAATACAATTAAGCCTTGAACCACAAGCTAATCAAAAAGGCTTGTCCCTGGCAGTGACCATCGCACCAAATGTTCCAGACAACCTGATTGGAGACCCAGGAAAATTAAGCCAGGTTCTGCGCAACCTCAGCGCCAATGCCATCAAATTCACTGAGCGAGGAAACATTGAAATTAACGTTGAACTCCTCAGCCCTGACATTACAAAAGCACATGTGCGCTTTACCATCAAGGATACAGGGCCAGGTATTAGCCCTGAAATACAGAAAAAACTCTTTCAACCATTCTCTCAAGGTGATGCATCCATAACACGACAACATGGTGGTACAGGGCTAGGGCTAGTTATTAGTCAGCAACTCACCAAGCTTATGGGAAGCAACATTACTATTGATACAACATTAGGAAAAGGCAGCGCCTTTTCTTTTGTGGCTACCTTTGATGTCTGTGAATTACAATCCTCCATTAAGCCCCTCTCTTCAAAAAAGACGGGCTTGATAAACCCCTTTTCAGCATTAACAGGCATCAGAGTTTTGCTGGTTGAAGATGACGAAATGAACCAGTATTTTGAAAAGAAATTTCTGCTAGCGTTTGGAATACAAGCCGAAATAGCAGCGCATGGTAAAAAAGCCCTGGAGATATTAGAAAAAGAATCCTTCGATATTGTATTAATGGATATTCAAATGCCCGTCATGGATGGCTACGAAACAACCCGGCGCATCCGAAGTTTTCATAAATGGCAAACATTACCCATTATCGCACTGACTGCCCACGCCTTCAGCCATGAACGTGAAAAATGTATGGAAGCAGGAATGAATGATTATCTAAGCAAGCCTTTTGATCCAGAGCATTTGCGAGATATTCTGCTGAAATGGGTAGCACCTGAGCATTAGTTACACAGCAACCCAGAGTTTGTCCTAGAACACTACTTGAGTGCTTAACAAAACTTAACAATACAATAGGTCAGCCAGGTTGATTCAAGCTTGACTCAAATTTATGAAATAACAGATACTGTCTATTCATAAATATAATTTGGAAAATATTATGGAAACTCAAGCTGCAACAAACGTAACCGGGCACTTGGCTACTATCGGTACAGCGGGTAAGACTTTTATCTTAGCACACCCAATGGGCATGGCTATCACAGGTGGCGCACTATTAGGTATAGGTGCTTATTACACGACTAGCAAATTATTCAAAAAGAAGACTGAAACCCAAATTGAAAAAGAAGAATCTGAAGTACAGGAAACGGCTGTAGCGGCTTAGTTTCATCGGTTTATCACTCTACCTGCCTGCGATAGCATCGCACAGGTAGGGGTCGTACTGGTTATCATCGGTGCATACATCCCATTGCACTAACCTCGAATATTAAAAATAACTCGCGCTGCTGGCGACACGCAGCCCAATATAGAGTGACTGTTTGTGGAAAGTAACAACATAGCCACTACCCAGCCAATATTCAAACGCTGGTTGCGGCGTAAAATACCGCTTTTGATGGTTCTGTTGCTCATCACAGCACTCATCACTACCTTTTTTTGGCAGCGAATTGTCATAACCGTTGAATCTGGCCAGGCTGCCATTCTATTCAAGCGATTTAGTGGTACGGAGATAGATAGAGTTTACGAAGAAGGCTTACATATTTTCAGCCCACTCGATGATGTCTATATTTATGAAGTCCGTAAACAGGTTGCCCTCCACGACTTTGATGTTATTTCAAACAAGGGGTTAACCGTCCACTTATCCATGGCAATACGCTATCGCCCTGAATACGATTTGCTAGGGATTCTGCATCAAAGTATTGGGCCAGACTATTTACAACGGGTTATTTTGCCTCAGATTGAATCCGTCATGCGGAAACAACTGGGTAGTTACACTGCCGAACAAATCTATACGAATGAAGCTGGGCTATTGACCAAAGCTATTCTTACAGCTTTAGATGAGGTTGGTCGTAACTATGTGGAAGTAGAAGATATCATTATCCGGAGCATCATATTACCAAAGCAGATGGTCACGGCGATTGAAAATAAGCTAAAACAGCAAGAACATATGAAGTCCTATGAATTCCGCATGCAAACTGCAGAAAAAGAAGCTGAGCGACTGGAAATTGAAGCGAAAGGTATACAGACTTACCACAGCATCATTAGCGAAAGCCTCTCAGAGCCTACTCTAAGACTTAAAGGTATTGAAGCAACCAATGCCCTAGCCAAATCAAACAATGCCAAAGTGGTTATCATTGGCTCAGGAAAAGACGGCTTACCTATTATCCTAAATACAGATACTGCAACGCCTACTGAAACGAGTACCAAAAACGAAAAAACATCAACAGACACCGGTAATGCTAATTCATTTGGAAAACCAGCACCAAAAGATGCCCCCCAAAAAGGTGCTTCTGGTATTCAACAATGAGTCAACAGAAGCACCTTGTCTTTAGGGTAATGCTGCTAACCCTCTTACTATCAGGATGCAACCGGGATTTTGCGGGCATGGCTGAACAGCGCATGGCTTATTCCCGCGTCAACCAAAGTGATATTGAAATTGTTGCGATTCAGGATCTAATGGGAAGTAATTATGTTAAAGGTATTTTAACGGCGGCAGACGAGATTAATCAACGCCCAGGGAAACTATTAGGGCGTTCACTAAAAGTGAATATTGAACAAGAACGGTCAACGGTCTCAGACACGAAGAAAATCGTTCGGCGTATTGTTGCAAACCCGAGAATTACTGCCGTCTTGGGGCATCGCAGTTCCTCTGTGGCTATTCCTGCCTCAGTGATTTACGATCGTAGTCAGATTATCTTTATGCCTCCTTTCTCTACAGCAAAATCATTGACAGGACATAATTTCGATTACGTATTTCGTATGGTGCCCAGTAACAAAATTATGGCTGAGCAGTTAGCGCATGTTGCCAAAACCCTGGGCATCCAAAATATCGTCGTACTTTATGCGCGCGATGAGCTAAGCCGCGAATTGGCATTCCTCTTTGAAAATGCGGCTCTGAAACAAGGTATCAATCTGGTTAAGCGCTCATCCTTTTATGATAAGGAGACCAACTACCGTCCTACTATTTCTCAATTCAGCAGTGAAACGTTTGAGGCAGTTTTTATAGCATCACCAGCCGCTCCAGCGGCACTCATGGCCACACAGCTAAGAGAAATGGGTATTGAACAACCCATTCTCGGCAATGATTCATTGAATCATTTGTCCTATAAACAACGTGCAGGAGAGGCTGCAGAAAACACCATTGTTCCTTCTATCTACAGACCTGATAAAAATAGCATCATCAGTCAGAAATTTCTTCGACATTATCAGGCTAAATACAACACTAAACCTGACTATAATGCCGCTCAAGGGTATGACTCGCTTATGTTGCTGGTAGCCGCAATAGAACAAGCTGGCTCTACACTTGCTCCGCTACTTTCCTCAACGCTGCACTTTATGCCTGCCTGGGTAGGCGTTACAGGTATACATGCCTATGATCAGACGGGTGAAATGCAGGGCAAGAAGTATTTCTTCAAAGTCGTAAAAGAAGGGGAATTAAAAGACCTTCCTGCTATCCACGTTCCTTATTTATTAGAACGATTTGAAAAAGGTCTGAAAGATTCACTGATAAAATCCTCTATTGACAGAGAGCTAACAGACTTTTCAAAAGTCTTTACCGAACGTTTACATGAGGATGACCATAAAACATACCTGCTTGATCTCGCTCAGGAAATCTTGGGCTTCAAACGTATTGGTATTATTTATGAAAACACGGTTGACGGACGTCGAGCATCAGATTATCCACTACTCGCGGCTCTAGCAAGCAGAAAAGAGTTGACTATCATTCATTGTGAAATTCCCTTTTCGATTTTGGAGAAAACAGAAATTGAGCAAGCAATAATTGCCTGTTACGGCAAATTATCCCTGGAAGTCGATGCTATGTATATTCCTCCTTATCGCGGAATAGACAGCAAACTGAGCCAACAACTTAACAGCAGTCTGGCATTTTTCAAGATACCCGCCATATCGCTAGATGAGCGTAATGATGACCCAAATATCAGCTTGGTACTCGGCAAACGCTCTGATGTAGACCAACAAAGCATGAATTCCATGCAGGTCTATAACAACCTGCTAAACGGCTTAAAAGTCCATGAGTTTTCTGAACATCTTCAAAGCTTACCAGAAATCACCCCAAACCTGAGCAATCTGCAACGCTATGGTTTACCGGATAAAGCCATTCTCGACTTATCACCCGATGGCTTCCTCTATTCTGATGATAGAGTGCAAAGTCAGGCGCAAGGCAAACCATGAAACACCATGCCCTGCTCTTTGTCGCTTTGTTGACATGCTCTTTGCTAATGAATGTGCAAGCAGATGAAAAAGCACAGAAAAAACTTTATTTCGGCATTGAAAATAACAGAATTCCCTATAGCAACCTGGATGATAAACAACAGCCTTATGGGGCGCTCATCGATGCCACCCGACATATCTGTAAAAACATTAAGGCAGAGTGTGAATTTGTTCCCGGTGATTTTGACCAGCTTATGCAGGATGTACAGACTTATAAACTGCAAGGGTTAATCGTTATAGATACATTTCTGCTTCCGGAAACTGACAGACTCAAACTAACCCCTGCATTATGCAAGATTCAACCCGTTTTTATCCAAAAAAGACAAGGGAAACACAGATCCCAAAAAGAAGACTTTAAAAATACGACCATAGGTGTCTTGGAAGGATCATTGCTGCACTTTTACCTGTTAGACGAATACAGCAACCATTCACGTATCAAGTCTTATCCACTGCTTGAAAGTGGTGTATTTGATCTATTTTCCGGAAGAATTACAGCTCTTTTTACTGATCAGGCTTTTTTCACTGAAAGGGTTAAAAAGACACTTTTTGGGAATGAAGAAAAAGAATTTTCCATGATAGCTATGAAGACTACAAAGATCACACTCCCGGACACCAGTATGAGACTGGCATTAAGAGAACAAGATAACGAATTATATGAGGAACTGACCAAAGTGATTCAAGCACAAGGGAAAACTCCTGCCTGTATTGACTTGCTGACATCATCCAAACCATCAACGCCAGTAATATCCATAACCGAACCGCCGTTACTTGAGAATCCTCCCAGACCGATGACCCCAACAACTAACGTCAATGACCTTAAAAAAGTACAACCTAAAACTGAGCAATTAGCTCCAAAAACAGCCCCAAAAGAATGAGGAAATTCTGCAAATGACCCTAACCCAGCGTTTACCATTCATTATTTACCCTCTACTGATTTTGGGACTCAGTTTGTTGCCACTGTTTAGTGGCAATCCACTGCATGCTAAAACGGACAGCGACACAGCCGCTTCAAAAACCTCTGACCAAACCACACAAAAAAATGAGGATAAATCTGCTGACGACGATAATGCAGAAAGCGCCACATCGGAAGCCGAGTCACAAATTGAAGACAGCATGGCTAACATTGAGATTATCCAGCAAACCCTTGAAGCATTACGTTCAGAAATCGAAAATAGCAAGGAAAAGACCAGTCTCAACCGCAGTAGTGTAAAAACTATCAAAGAAGGGCTTGAACTGATTGACGAAAAGCTAAAAGAAGCCTATAGCGGCTTGGATGAAAGTAAAACCGGCATTAACACTAACACCAAAGCCCTGAATCAAATGGGAAAAAAGTTACTTACCAAGACGAGGGAAATACGTGCCAATGCGGCTGATCTTGTTTCACAAAAATCGTTGATTGAGGATAACTCTATTCGCCTCTATGAACTACTGATCCAGATTAGTAATACAAGCGATAAAGTAGAAAGGCTTGCAAATGCCTTGGATAGTGTTAAAAAAACGGACTACACAAAAAAACTAAAAACTGAAGTTTACACCAATATCAATAAGCTATGGATGCTTCTATCTATTATTCTGGTTTTTCTCTCTCCCCTCGCGTTTGTCCTCTCTAGTAATCGTAATCAGTATAAACCGCTAACTGATGGTATCGCACAACACCAAGGTGTATTGATGGTGTGCCTTACCGTCTTTCTAGGTTTCTTTACCATTGGTTTTGGCCTGATGTATGGCACAACATCTTCAGGCTTGATTGGCACAACAACCTATCTGCTAGAAAATGTAGCCACCGACTCTTCTATAACCCCTATACAAACAAACAGGCCCTTTACTGAATTTGTGCTTTATCAGGCAGGTTTTGCCATGTTAGCTGCCATGATTGTTTATATGACGGTGGGTAGGCAACTTTCCAGTACTAAACACATGCTATTGGCACTCTTTGTTGGTGCGGTACTGATTCCTGTATTCGGACACTGGACGTGGAGCAGCCATTTCGTCACTGGCAATTTGGGATGGCTTGAAGGTGCCGGTTTTATCGATGAAGCAGGCTCCATTACCATCAATACAGTAGCAGCCTGCTTTGCTCTTATCATTATCATAAAGCTTAGTCGCTCCTCCCCTCCTCCTCATCGCGCTGATCAAGAAGTTGATGACCCCGTGTATTCAACCAGCGCTGTTCTGATACTGTGGCTAAGTTGGCTAGGTTTTACCACAGCGACGTTGCCCATTGATGACGAGCAAATATCCACCCTTATGCTTAATGTTGGTTTAGCAGGCTCAGCTGGGGGATTGAGCGCATTCTTACATTACGCTTTTTTCTCAAACCCGAACAACCGTATAGCCAGTGGCCTTGGTGGCTTTGTCTCCGGTTTAGTAGCCATTGCAGCCTGTGCCCAAAGTGTTACGTTTGCAGAAGCCGCAGTGATCGGAGCCAGTGCTGGCCTGCTGCAAAACTTCGGATTCAGTTTTCTGCGTAAAACCTATCTTAAACAAGCCTGGCAAACGAGAGCTGCACATCTGATCGCTATTCATGGTGTTGGTGGTATCTGGGGAGCATTGTGCGTTGGCTTGTTGGCTCCAGAAGGTAACTTTGGCCCACTAAACATCAGTCAACTGGTTATTCAAACTCAGGGAATTGCAGCTGCCCTGGTCTATAGTTTTGTGATGGCAAACATCATCATGTTTGTACTAAATTTTCGCAGAAAAACAACCACACCCTTATAAGGAATATCAGCAATGAAAGTCCTGAATTTCATGACTCAGGAAACAGATGCAGAAAAAAAGCGCATCTTGCTCTTGGCAGCAATTTCAGGTATTACCAATAGTTTTCTGCTGGTTCTCCTGAACCATGCTGCGACACAATTAGAAAATGGAAGCATAGAAGCACAGCTTTTGTTCCAATACATTATCACTTTTGTATTATTTATTTTTGCGCAGCGTAGTTCACAACGTGAATCCGTGACAGCCGTTGAAACAGCATTACAGAGAGTGCGAGTGCGTATTGCCAACAAGGTCAGACGCAGTGAATTACGCACCATTGAAGAATTGGGAAATATCGGGACGTATTCATCACTGACTCAAGGAGCCAGCACGGTTGCTCAAGCCGTTATGTATTTAGTCAAAGGCATAGAGTCCCTCTTTGTTCTGATATTTGCCAGTTTATACCTGTTATGGTTATCACCCGTCAGTTTTCTTATGGCCAGTATTTTAATAGGGCTTGCTATTCCCTTATTAATACGTCATTACCATCGCACATTCAGTGAGCTATCTGAAGCTTCGCAGAAAGAAGGGATATTCTTTGAGAATTTCACCGCCATGCTGAAAGGTTTTAAGCATTTGAAAATCAATCAGCGAGAAAGCGAGGCCATGTTTTCGAATATCAATCAGCTAGCAACTGAAACAGGGGTTCTAAAAAGCCGTTCCAACGTGCGTCTTTTAGAAGATGTTCTGCTATCTAATGTCACCTTTTATTTGTTGTTATTACTGGTTGTTTTTATATTACCCAACTTCATCCCTGCACATGAAGAAAACCTGTTTCAAGTGATTACTACTATTTTGTTTATGATAGGGCCTATCTCAGCCGTGGCCGCTGCCTTACCCAATGTGTCAAAAACCAATGTGGCCATCAGTAACTTGTATAAACTTGAAGAAAGACTGGATAAAAACCTATCAGAAGAGAAAGAAAGCAAAGCCGTCGAACCTTTTGACGCATTTAACACTATCACCCTGAAGAATGTCTGTTTTACCTATACAAATACCGAGGGAGAACCACTCTTTGATGCAGGTCCTTTTACCCTGAGCTGCAAACGCGGGGAAATCCTATTCATCACAGGCGGAAATGGCAGTGGTAAGTCAACTTTCCTCAAGTTACTAACGGGCTTGTACTATCCTCGACAAGGCCACATTTATATTGATCAACGACAAATTCCAACCCAAGACTACCCAGTTTACCGAGAGCTGTTTTCAGTCGTTTTCAGCGATTTCCAGTTATTTGATCATCTATATGGCCAAACTGATGCATCAAAAATAGAAATCCAGCAAGAAATAAACGCATGGTTGGAAAAACTTGACCTCAGCCACATCACGCATTTTGAAGATGGGCGTTTCACCAACACTGATCTATCGACGGGGCAGAGAAAGCGTCTCGCCTTGATTATTGCCTTGATACAGCATCGCCCTATTCTGGTTTTTGATGAATTAGCCGCTGATCAGGATCCAAAATTCCGCAAGCTTTTTTATGAGGATATTCTTCCAGAATTAAAACAACAAGGTAAAACCATTATCTCAGTAACGCATGATGACAAATACTTCGGGGTTGCCGACCAGGTTCTGTCTATGAATAATGGCCAACTGGATAGAGAAGCCTTCAGATGACTACCATGCGTTTTTATTACCTCTTCTGCTTGAAAAGCTGTGTTTTGTTCATCGCCTACTCTAGTGTGTATGCGGGGCCAACATCTCCCCCTCAGACTGGAAAGATACCTATCATCCATATTTATGCAGACACACTACCCTCTACCGATATCGGACTAGAAACAGGACGCCAGACAAAAGCCCTTTTTCCCGATATCGAACATCGTTACGATCAACATCTTGCCACAATCATTAAGCCCTCCCAATACCAGCAGCTACTAGAACAAAATCTACCTACATTGCTGAAAAATATGGATCAGGCTTATCGGGAAGAACTCGATGGTGTAGCCAGCGCATGGCTCTTGACTCGCACCAACAAGCTAGGGGATGGCTTGCTGTCACTGGATGAATATCATTTATTGAACCTGTTACCCGACCTGGGAATGGCTCCGGATGGTTCCGGTTTAGGCGTTATGGGCAAGGCATCAGGGGAAAACGGCCCTATTGTGGGGAGAAACATGGATTGGTCCAGCAGCCCTGAATTACGTAGCCTGCAAACCCTGACCGTCTATCACTATAGAGATAAAACCATTGTAAATATTGGGTTTGCGGGCATCCTTTCCATGATGACAGGCTTTAATGATCAAGGCTTATTCCTTGCTTATTTCAATACTGAAGCTTATTCACCCTATCAACAGACATACCAGCCACCAAAAAATGTACGTTCTGCCGCCTTCGAAACCCGCAAGGCACTAGAAAATAGCCACTCTATTAAACAGGCTAGTCACCTACTTTCCAAACAAGCATTTGGATTCAGTCATGCCATTCTGATGGCAGATAAAAAGACTGTTCAGGTACTAGAATACCCGGCAAATGGAACGGCAAAAATCCGCACTTGGGATAGTGCGACCCACACTAATCGACCTTGGAATCGAACTCAGCAAATTGGGGTTGTCGATTGCCATCTACTAGCAACACTGCCCAATAACTGTAACCTTGTAAAAGATAGCTATCACTGGGAGCGACTGCGTGACATGGCGCAATTCAGCCCTTCTCAACCAGCCAATGTACAAACGGTTTCACAAATTCTGTTTGATACTGCCAACGCAAGCTATGAGATCTTTAATCAATATACTCTGGAATCCCTGATTTTCTTGCCCGTTAGTGGTAGCTTGTATCTGTATACCACACCAATGAACGGCACTCATCCCTCCTCCCCCATACACCAACCATACCTTGATCTACTCCCCACTAAGCATCGCCATAAATCCAGTAAATATGACCTTAATTTTACCCTATATTCCTGGTTGCTCTTACTGACAATGGTCGGTATTGCTGTGTGGGTATCCTTAACACCGTCAAAGATAATTATATTTCATATGGGCTTTAAAAAATTTAAAGAACGACTCGCATCAATTTTAAAATAACGCCACTCACACAGTACTGGCAGTGTTAATCAATTCTCGTATGCTGACTATGCAATCAGAACGCTACAGAAAAATCACCGAATAAATGCACACATCATTTATTTCTCAAGTTGGAGACACCAAGATTTATCAAAGCTTGAAGGATGGAGAAATACACATTTTCCTAGCACATCCAGACTATGTTGAATCCTCAGATGAAAGTTTGCTAAACGCAACAGAGCGCTCCCGGGCGAGTGCATTTAAGTTTTTCAGCGATCGTAAGCGCTATGTGGCGGCACACAGTTTCCTGCGTCAAACATTAAGCAAATATGCTCCACTTCTACCAGCAACATGGCGATTTACCACCAATGGCTATGGCAAACCTAGCATTGCAAACAACGGATATGAATGGTTGCAATTCAACCTTTCACACACTCACGGGTTGATTGCCTGTGCCATCAGCTACCAACGAGAAGTAGGGATTGATGTTGAAAAACGGAAGGCATTAATGGATCTAGAGTCCCTGTGTCAATACGCTTTTTCGGCCCCAGAAGCTGCTGATATATTATCACTTGCGAACCTACAAGCACGGGAGCAACGCTTTTTCACTTACTGGACCTTAAAAGAGGCCTATGTCAAGGCACGAGGCATGGGTTTATCTATTCCTTTACAACAATTTACGTTTATTGAGGGAGTGAATAAGGAATGGTCTTTACACTGTGACCCGGCACTTCAAGACGATGGAAAAAACTGGCAGTTTTCTTCTTATATAATGAATGATCATCACTTGTCTATCGGGGTACCTATTGATCCTGCTATCATGACATCAAGGATGAGATTTAATCGACTCTTCTAAAGGCCGGAACATCCAAGTGCAAGCTGGCTTGGTATAAACCAGCAAGCCCCAGACTCATGCTTCCTTATAGAGTCGCTGATTAGCTGCACTAACATGACTCGTCAATAAAACATTTTTCTTAATTTTTCCACCGAGTGTCAAAGGCATCTTGTCAAGAACTCGATATGCACGCGGTCTCATTTTCTCCTGTAGCCTTTTATTAGCAAACTCTTTTACCCAATCAAATTTCTTCGAAGAAGCATGATTATTAGTAAACTCTAGGTAAGCGACTAAGTACTTGGTACCCGATTTATCTGCTTCCACTAAAATAGCACAGTGCTTTATATGCGGTATTTCAAGGAAGAGCGATTCAACTTCTGAAATCTCAATCCTGTTTTCACCGATTTTGACCAGATCATCAACACGACCAAAATATTCAAAATGACCATTCGCCAATTCTCTGCCCCGATCTCCTGTACGAAACATGGTAGCTTCCGCGACATCGGCAAAAGGATCAGGAAGAAAACGATCCCCCCCCTTTTCTTCTTGGTGAAAATACCCTTTGGATACAGCTGATCCTCCGATATAAATCTCACCTGCTTTGTTTTTAGCCACAGGTTTCAAGTTCTCATCAAGAATATAAACAGAGCAATTTGGCAAGGGTTTCCCAATTGGAATAAATGAATCCTGATCTTCTTCTTTGATAATACTTTCAGAAAACGCATCGGCAAGTGATGCAGTGATTCCCAGCGCCTCTTTGTCAGCTTCTAACTCATGAATATTTTTATCGCCACAGACCACGTTGGCTATCATAAGCTGGTTTTCAAGCATTTCAAAAATATCTGCCTGAGTCGTGAGAGGATTAGCAATAATCACCCGGAACACCGTAATCTGGCATTCATTTCCATAACGTGTGTTTGTGAGCGTTGTCTTTGAAGCAAATGTTGAGCCTTGCAGAAATTGTGTTTCTTGAATCTTTGCGTTGATGGCATTGATGTGCAAATTATCTTCAGCGCACAAGGTATTAGTCGTAACTTTTTGACGGTAGCTTTCCGGAATATAACGATAGTTGACAATATTCATCGGCGGATCAAACAACAGCTCAAAACAGCCTAGTGATTTTATAATACCCGCAACAAATACAGCCTTGTCGATACTAGCATTGAACAAAGCACCATAACCTTTCCTACCAATTAACTGTAATGATGCATGTAACAACAGGGCAATAGCAGACCGAGAGCCTTCCAGGCTGAAACGTCCTGTATCATAACTATCTGGAGCCGCTTGATAAGTAGCGGTGGTTGCTCCGTAGGATAATATATCTGGATCACGAAACAGACACATGCTAATCCCTTGCGGAAGATAAAACTGCTTGTGTGCACAAAACGTAATGGACTGGGCGCGTTCCACCCCCTTAAACCGATGTAAATAGCGGTCAGAAAATAACCCTGCCCCTCCCCATGCTGCATCCACATGGAAGTAAATATCGTGTGTATCGGCAATATCAGCCATTTGTTCCAGAGGATCAATATGGCCGGTTTCAGTCGCACCAGCAATGCCCACCATTGCAAACACCAATAAACCGTTATGCTTACAATAATCCAACTTCTTTTTTAGATCTTCAGCATCCAGGGCACCTGTTGAGTCAAAATCAACATAGATAATATTGCTCTTTCCTATTCCTAAAACCATGGCTGCTTTCTGCATGGAATAGTGCATTAATTTTGATCCAAGTATCACGAGATCCTTATATCCACTCGATTGCAGTATCGAATGCATACTCTCACTCTCCAAACCGTCACCTTTTGATAAGCGAGCCAAGGCCTGATTTCGAGCAATCATCAAGGCAGTAATATTGGAGATAGACCCGCCACTGGTCACTAAGCCCAGATTCCGGTTCGGTGTCTGAATATTTTCTTCATAGAATGTGTCGGATAAACCATAGAAACACTTATGTAACATTGCCAGCGCTTCTCTTTCGACGAAAATAGCCGACTTGGCGGTTTCAACTTTCACCATATTCTGATTCATCTGCGAAATCAGCTTACTCATATCATGAACGAAGTCAGGTAACGCTGAAGTCATATGCCCGATATACAAAGGCGAAGCAATATTGATCAAGTAAGGCGTCACTTCTTTGGCAAACCAGTCAAAATACTGCACCATACTGACTGGATACTCAGCTATTTCCGTATTTGTAAAATGTTCAGCCAACTCATCAACTGGTACATTGGGTGTCGTTATCTGGTTCCCAATCGGAATACTATGCCTTTTTAAATGATCATCTGTATGACCACGAGGCAGTAAATCTACCGCTCTGGAAAAATAGGATAGTACGTTATCAACATCGAAACGCTTGACTTCATACCATGTGACATCTGCACTGACTTCAGTAGTGCCATAAATATTAATCAAGCGTACCGACTTGAAGCGCTGATAGAAGAGACTGGCGACTGATGTGGATAAGGCCTCGCCACTACAAAAAACATATTTGAGATAAGGTAAATGAAAAACCAATTCATGAGGTACGGAAAGTATGGATCTGAGTAATGAAGGAGAGAGCGTTATGCGGGTGATTTTTTTTCGTCCTAACGTCTGCACAAGTTCTTCAGCTTCATGAGCTTGAGTATTAGAGAGAATATGCAATGCCGTTCCAGCCAGCAAAGGGGAAAATATTTCCGCCACATGATCAACAAAGCTGATTGAAATTCGTTGACATGCAACCTCGTTCATTGCAAACGGGTATTCCTGCCGAGCCCAGGCCAAACGATTCATAATCCCCCTGTAGGTACCTTGCACAGCCTTAGGGTGACCGGTCAATCCCGATGTATAGATGATATAGAGTAAATTGTCTTCTGTGATTTCAATGGCAGGATTGCGAGTAGACTCTTTTCCTACAAGCGGCCAATCTGAATCAACATTAATGATACTTAAATCATCTTTCTCAATATTATTATCCAGCTCTTCACGCGTAATACAGATATGAGCCATACAATCATTCAGAATCAGATTTACCTGTTCAGGAGGCATATTTGAATCTATCGGAACATAAGCACCACCTGATTTAAGAATCCCCAGCAGCGCAATAATACATTCCACCGAACGATCCAGATACAATGCAACAAATACTTCTGATCCAACATCATGATGACGTTGCAGATAGTGAGCCATCTGATTCGCTTTACGATTTAATTCCTGATAACTAATGGTATCGGTGCCACAGGAAACCGCCATTTCATTCGGGGTCTTTTCTACTTGCTCTTCAAATATTTTGCTCAGTGAGCGAAATTTCTGCTTCATGATGTCTTCTCTATACTGATTTTGTTGTGGACGTCATAAGAGCTTCATGGCGGCCTTCCGAATATCAGGGGTTGTTGTTTATCTTTGCTGACAGGCTTTTCTTCATCCTATTGATCACCATAGAGCTAATCAATAAGCGGTTATTTTCTCTCCGAAATCACCTAATATCATAAATCATTCAGTCATCACTTCGAGATAACTAGAGACACCTGCTCTAGCTAAGAACAGAATCTTAATACATAGCCCACATTATAAGCCACAGAATTACGGTATCTATACACCCGCTTATGAGCCATTAAATAATCAAGCTCTGGAGTCAGTCCAATGTCATTAAGGAACCTCTGATCAAGTCCAAACAATATTGGAACCGAGGCTATGGCCTCGCCTAACGTATTGAAAAAAAATACGAAGAGCGGGACTAAAGTCCCGATTCCAAAAAAATAGACTTAATCAGAGCCTCCTTAAGCAAAATCCTGCATCTCTTCAGAAATAAAGGTATCAGTAGCACAAAAAATAGCAGAGTAGACGGGCAAACCGTCATGTTAATTTTTGTTAAATCGGCATTGCAAAAGTCTTGAGTCTACGGTTTCTATGATAAAGTCCCTAAAAAGGTGAAACACACCTCAATAAGTTATTTTTCAGAATCGACTTCTACCTGATGTTTCAACATCACACATTTATTTAGTATCGGAACCCATCATGACCTACGAATCTGTAGACCAGCAGCCAGAAAAACCCAGCAATAATACAGCTCAGGAGTCTCAAACAGAGTGTGAGACTTCAGTAAATATTTCACCTGATGAAATGGAGGCTGTGATTAATGAAACCGTGGAAATTGCGGCTAACAATATTGTCAAGAATCACATAATTGCTAGTATTACCTTAGGTCTGGTCCCTATTCCGCTATTTGATCTTGCCGCCCTTACTACCACCCAGATGAATATGCTACGTAGTCTTAGTGAGCTTTATGATGTGCCTTTTGAAGATTCCAATAGCAAGTCATTAGTTACCTCTCTCGTCGGTGGTTCATTGCCAGTTCTGGGCGTGCTTGGCTTGAGCAGTTTTGCGAAACTGATTCCAGGCATAGGCAGTCTGGTTGGCAGCGCAAGCCTGAGTATTACTGCTGGCGCTGTTACCTATGCTGTAGGACAAGTGTTTATCATGCATTTTAGCGAAGGCGGCACACTCGACGACTTTAATCCAAAGCAAGCACAGGTATATTTCAAACGAGAATTTGAAGCAGGAAAAACCTTTGTACAGGATATAAAAGATGAAGTGAAAGCGATGAAAGCAGCCAAAGAGCCTGAGTCGGGCGACAGTTGACCAGTTCCTATTTTTAAGACTTTCTTCAACTAACCACCACTACGTCATAATTTCAGATATTATTCATATCGTCTCTCCTCTGTAGAAAATAGAAGCAGATGGATGGGAAGCACATTGAGGAAAGGGGCAAACGATATGCGGTATACATTCTTTTTTATAAGTATGATTTTTATATTTACGGTCAAACCCGTACTGGCCCTGGGTGCGACAGTAGGCGTTGAAGAAAAGGTTATTGTTTATAACTGGTCAGATTATATCCCTGAAGGAGTGTTGGACAGTTTTACTGAAGAAACAGGGATCAAAGTCGAATACTCCACCTATAACAATAACGAAATCATGTACCAAAAACTCAAACTATTGAAGGGCAGAGGCTATGATATTCTTGTACCTTCAACCTCTCTAGTAGACAGGATGCGAAATGAGGGCTTGATACAACCCATAAATCATACAAAGCTTGAGAACTTCAAACTACTTAATCCTAGCTTATTAAATAAGTTTTATGACCCTAATAACGAGTTTAGTATTCCTTATCTTTGGGGGAGCACTGGCATAGCGGTTAATGCGAAAAAAATTGACCCTGAAAAGGTACAAAGCTGGGAAGATCTATGGCATGTACAATGGCGAAACCAGATATTATTGACAGATGATATGCGTGATGCTTTTGATATTGCATTAAAAGTTAATGGCCACTCCATCAACACCACCATTCCCGAGGAAATCAAACAGGCCTTCGAGAAACTGCGTAGCTTGATGTCTAATGTTAAAATGCTTAGTGTCGAACCTCGGATACCATTCCAGTCTGGCGACATTAATTTGGGCGTCATTTGGAATGGCGAGGCTGTAACAGCACATGCTGACCAATCATCAGTCCAGTATATTTACCCCAAGGAAGGCGCTAGTTTCTGGGTGGATAGCTTTGTTATTCCAGCCCGCGCAATGAATGTGGAAAACGCCCATAAGTTTATTGATTATATGTTGCGTCCTGATGTTGCAGCACGTTGTGTGGAAGATTTAGGCTATGCAACACCCAATCTGGCAGCCAAAGCACTTCTTGATAAAAAAACACGAGAAAACCCCACTATTTTCCCTCCCTATGATGTACTCAAAAAAGTAGAGTTCAAGAGAGACATAGGGAAGGCAATGGAGCTTTATATGCTCTATTGGGGGAAACTGAAAACTCAGGGTTAGTAAGGAAGGAGTCCAACCTTCATAGAAGCCTTCCTAATCTCACAATAACGGGTAATGAAAAACCTTTTATTTCTTATCCATCTTATCCATCCCCTCGTCATCTTCCGATATATGCGCTATCCGTCAGATTACACCCGCTCGAAGTACAAGCGTGGAGAGACAGGTGCAGGTAGCCCCTGAGAAATGTTAAGAAATGTTAATTTATCTTCCAGAAACACAGCTACTTGTCTAATCTCAGCACCCTCTAAACTCCAAAAGGGGAGCATAATGATTATCCATACCAATAAAACTATTCTATCAACAAGTAGCCTATTCTTGGCCCTACTAACGCTGACAACAGCAGCACTCGCCGAAGACCAACAACCCCCTAGTGGTGGCGACTTTCTATCTGCTGATGAACAAGGCAGCGCCTCAACCAAAAAGCTATTTGGTAATGAAGCCGACCTCAAATCCAAAGAGGGCTGGTCGGGCCAGGCCAGTGCTGGCTTGGTAACTTCCACTGGCAATGCTGAGAACAACAACATTACAGCAGGCATCAATGCCACATACATGAAGCGTCGATGGCGTCATACTTTCGCTGGCAATGTTTATTTTGCAGAAAGTGAAGGTGAACGCACAGCAGAGCATTACGCCCTAAGCCACAAAGCCAGATACTCATTAAGCCAAAAAAGTTATCTTTTCAACTTTATCAGCTATGATGCTGATGAATTTGCTGACATCGACTTCCGTATCGCAGACGTACTTGGTTACGGACATACCCTTATTGATACTGACAAACATTATCTGGAAGCTGAACTCGGACTCGGCTTCCGCCAGACCCAATTCATCAGTGATGACCCAGATTCTGATGAAACAGTAGGAAATCTAGGTCTACATTACATTGGCAAACTCACCGATACGACCAAGCTAACCGAAGATTTACTGATACTAGGTGGTGATGAAAACGTCTTCACCGAATCCGTGACTGCATTAAATGTCAAGATGACCGAAAAGCTGTCACTCAGCCTCAACTACACCATCCGCAATAATAGTGATGTACCAGACGGTATTGAGAAAACCGACACTATTACCAGCGTTAATCTAGTTGCCGATTTTTAATAGCAACACCACCCGCTCAGCCATCAACGTATTACGCAAATACTGGACGGTGCATTCGCTTCCTTGCAGGGGGGCCCTGCCAAACAGGATTACACCAATGTCGTGAAAGCAATGCCGCTGGAATCCAGCGAACTGTGGCCAGTCCCGGTAACTCTAGATGTACCCGCCCACTTTGCGTAAGCTCTGCAACCCGGTCAACAGATTGCACTACGCAACTTGGAATTTGTCGTCATCCCCCTATGTCAGGATAGTTACCGACATTTGGCAACCGGATAAGTTATACGAAGCTCAACAGATCTACGGCACGACCGCCAATGTACCCGCGACAACAAACGCAGACCTTCCAGCTGTTACGCGAACTGGAGGCCACTCTTGTTACTACATTCCACCGCGATCTTTGCGCTGTGGTTTGATCAAGCAATTCACTGGCATCAACGATACATATGAAATACCAGAGAACCCTGAATTACGGTTGCACACTAAGGAAATTTCAGCGGATGAATCCGCTCACCAATTGCTGCCGAAGCTGGGGGTATATCACAAAATAAACGCCCGAAGAAGTTTATGCTGAACAGGTAAAAGCTGCATGAATTTAGGGGTGGCACTTGTGACTAAAATTCGGGCTTTTAAACACTAGAAATAGAAAAATGCCCGTAACGAAAAACGCTACGGGCTTTTTAGTATATGGTGCCGACACCAAGAGTCGAACTCGGGACCTACTGATTACAAATCAGTTGCTCTACCAACTGAGCTATGTCGGCTAAGTGAGATGCGGATTCTATACAAGGATATTGTCTTCCGCAAGCCTAATTTTCACTGAAAGGTACTTTTTTCTCGATGACTGCCCTAAAGCATTATCTGACAAAGAAACTTCTTGAAACTTTGCATCTTGTTATGTTTATTATGCGATGCAAAGATCAACAAAAAAATTATAATTATTAGTATGTTAACCTGTGAATGTCAATTTACATTCCGAATTGATAATCCTTGATTCAACTCCAGACTTTTAGTTGTCACATTTGACTTGTACCAGCAAATCGCATGTTTTTCTTATTATTAGATGCTTTCTCTAGCAATTTCTTCTTATTATTTTTATCTAATCCTTCTGGGCTCAGGAAGAATTCTACTCTGAGCGACTTAATAGATTCTGAATTCTATTTTGAGCCTGTAAATAAGTTCAAGAAAACACATGAAAAACACATAAACACCTAATATAAAAAAAATTTAATTTTATTAACCTACGCTAAACAACACTAACTATCCAACTTGGGATCAAAAGTAACGACTTGCTCCTGCATACTCTTTTCGTAACTTCGATCGAAAACAAGCTCAATAGACATTTCAGAATCATCACTATTCTTTGCTTGCACTTGTTCTAGATCAGGAATCCGTTTTGCCAAATATGTGCACATTGCGGCGGCTAAGCTATCATTCTCTTCTAGCAAGGCGTTCACCATAGAATTAGCGACAAATTGCGCCTTTTGCAACACATTAGGATCAGCAATCCTTTCACCGGATAAATCAACCCCCGTGTTCATTTTCTCATCCATGGAATCGAGGTATTGGCGCTGATGTCCCGGCAGTGGTTTGCCTCGGTCGAACTCTAAAATTGGACTTCCATTGATAACGACCATTAATTTCTTTTCAGACATAATATGGGCAATTCCTTTCATAAAGTAAGAGAAAACGTTAGAGGGTAAAAAAATTCTAGTCGCGTTTTAAGCTAAATCATCGAAACCAGCAGCTTTATAAAGCTCCTTTGCTTTTTCAGAGTTTTGCTCAACACCATTCCCTTGTTCATACATCATTGCAAGTGTTGTAAGAGAACCCTGCAAGCCCTGCTCTCCGGCCTTCTCAAACCACTCCGCGGCTTTTTTACCATCCTTATCAGCGCACTCACCTTCAAGATACATAAAACCAATTCCATGCTGTGCAATCGGATACCCTTGCTCTGCCGACGCAAGCATCCATCTAAAAGCATATTCATCATTACGCACAACGCCCAAACCATTTTGATACATGATGGCAAGCATATGTTGTGCCTGTTCATTTCCATATTCTGCTACGGGTGACAAAAGCTGCATTGCGCGGGAAAAGTGTTTTGCTTCGAATGCCGCAAGACCACTTGAAAAATCCATCTCCATATTTTCATCCATACCTTGTTCACTCATCATTCATTACCTAGTTTATTAGAAAGCACTATTTGAGAAAATGCAGAGTACCTTTTCAAGGACTGCATGCAAGCAATCACCATTTCTCTGTGTAATCGCCCTATATTTTACTAAATTAGGGCACAAAGTGGCATTTCTCAATGGACATAGGAAATTTTACCCCTATCGGGATATTCAGAAACATAAATATATTCGTATACTCCAATATGCTAAAGAAGGTGTAATTATTAGAGACTTGATCTCCGCCTGATTTATGGTCAACGAATGATGAGTGTCATGGATATATTTTCACAGACACTTGAATGACAGAGATGATCCCGTAGCCAAACAAAGATTTAATTTCTATGAATCAAATTGATGATCAACTGATTATGCGCCAATGCATCCAAAAGGTTGCAACTGGACCAGAATACAGCAAAGACCTTGACTTTGATGAAGCCAAAGAGGCTATGCGCGTCATCATTGAAGGTAATGCTGACCCCGTTCAAACAGCGATCTTTTTCATTGCTCTTCGCATGAAACGTGAAACAAATGATGAGAACTGCGGAATTTTGCAGGCACTCATTGACTCAATGCAGCAAGTAACTGCACCAGTTGATGAAATTGTTGATATTTGCGATCCATACGATGGTTACACTCGCGGCGTACCAGCATCACCATTTATTCCAGCGGTATTAGCAGAACTATCTGTGAACGCAATAACCCATGGACTCCACCAAGTAGGCCCGAAAGGTGGAGCAACCTTTAACCGCGTTTATCAAGCAGCCGGATTAAATGTTTCGTTATCACCAAACGAAGCTGCAGAGCAAGTGGGTAATATCGGCTGGGCTTACATCGACCAAGCTCAATTTGCCCCTCAATTGCATGATTTAATCCCACTGCGCCAACGTATCATTAAGCGCCAGGTTTTAACCACTGTTGAAACGATGCTAGGACCTATTCGCGGCAAAAATAAAACGCACCTCTTAGGTGGATATGTCCATAAAGCATACCCCCCTATTTATGAAGCACTCGCTCGACACGGCGGCTTTGATAGCGCAATGTTTGTAAGAGGTGTGGAAGGTGGAATCATTCCGTCTCTACAACAATCTGGCAAGCTCTTCTTCTACGAAGAAGGCACAGAGTTGCAGCAACGAGACTTATCACCTTCAGACATTGAGATAAAAGCCGACAGACGCGCTGTGCCGATCCCTGAAGGACTATCACCCGCACCATTAGGTGATCATATCGCTGCTAAGTATGATAGCGATGAGCTAGCGGCAGTTTCTGCGAAACTAGGCATGGCAGCCCTAGGTGGCGAAAAGGGACTCATGTACGATAGTCTGGTATACTCATCGGCGATTTGTTTAACCCATTTAAAACGATTTAATTCAATACAGGATGCAGCATCAGCTGTTCGGTCCACCCTCGATTCGGGCAAGGCATTGGATAGATTCAAAGCAGCATCCAGGTAATAGCTACCACAGATAGCTATCAAGAAACTCAAGTTAACTAGTAAGAGGAAAATCTAATGAACCAAGCATATTACGACGCAGTTGTGTCAATGGAAAAAGCAGGCGTAGACGCTGAGTACATCCAAGGCTGGCAGGGTGGATACCTTGTGAACCCAGAACGCGAAGAACAACGTGTTACTGAGGCTTATGAAGCTGGCTATGAAGATGGCAAAGAAAAAAACATGGACGGTTACAAAGAATGGGTTAAATAAGGCTTTTTCTAACCTAAAGCTTACGGTAAGTGCTGATTGTAGATAATTAGCATTCCGGCAAGCTTCAAAAGCGGGCTATTATGTCCGCTTTTTTATGCCTCGCTTTTATTATTTAAGCAATACGCCCCTGTCCACTTGCCCACTGCCATCATAGCTCTAGCCACCTATAAAACGCTGACAGAAAAAAGGCTGTTAAGCATTCACTTACCAGCCCGCATCACAAAAGAAGTACTAACACACCCCTTTTTAAAACACTCGATTATTGAGTCTTCTTGTATTCAAGTTGAGTTGCAACCTCCTGATCTCTATAACCATAGTAATTTTCATAACTGTAATAATCTTTCTTGGTAGATTTAGACTTCGTTAATACAAAACCAACTACATTTCCGTAACCCAACCTCAATCGCTTAAGTGCATTTTCCAAGTGAGCCTTCTTAGTCTGATTACTTGCAACTGCGAATATAGTAGCATTTGAGCGATTCGACAAAATTAACGCATCTGCGAGACCAAGTACTGGCGGTGAATCAATAATCACATGATCGAATTCATTCGACGCATTTTCCAGTAATTCCATCAAACGCTCATCTGCAAGTAACTTTGCTGGATTAGGCATAGAACTACCAGCAGTGACAAGTGATAAGTTTTCATACTTTGTTAACGTAACAACCTCATCAAATTCCGCTCTTTCAATCAAGAAATCAGATAAACCAAGCTGTGCTTTCACATCAAGATACTTATGAATCCTTGGCTTCCTTAAATCTGCATCAATCAACAAAACCTTCTTATTACTTTGAGCAATAATCATCGCCATGTTGATTACTGTATTAGATTTACCTTCACTTGGGCTAGCACTTGAGATATGTAATATTTTAGGGATTCCAGTTTTATCAAGATACCTAAGGTTATTTACCAAAGAATGGAATGCCTCAGACTCCAACTCGTATTGCTCTTCCAACAATACAGCACCTTCTTGTTTTGATTTTGCTTTGATAAAAGGAAAAATACCTAGAACCGGATACTGACCAAGATTCTCGAGATCCTCAATCGTACGTATGCGGCCATCCAGCTTCTCACGAGCAAACGCCAAAGCAATGCCAATTAACAAGCCCAATAAAGCCCCCATTAACATATTACGTAAAGAATTTGGAGTGTACTTCTGATAAGGCACAAACGCTTTATCAACGATTGAGATATTGTTAGAAACCACTCCGCCTGCGATTCCAACCTCTTTCATTCGTTGCAATAAATTATCATAAAGCTGCCGATTGGTTTCTACTTCTCTTTCTAAAGTTGTATATCCAATATTTTTATCTCTCTGAGATAAAAGCTCAGCTTTTTTCAATTCCAGTTTCTTGGATAACATCTGCTCTTTTTCTCTAGCTGAGAAGAACTGAACCTGCAAATCGTCTTTTGATTTTTTATTGATATTATTTATTTCAATATTTATTTGTCTCTGCACATCATTAATCTGCTTCTTCAAAGCAACCATTGCTGGAAATGCAGGCTTATACGTTTGTAAATCTTTCTTATACTGAGCCTGCAGAGTATTTCTCTGAGATTTTAAACCTTGGATGACCGCATTTTCGAGCAAACGGATATCCCCTGATACCTTTGCCCTTTGACGATATTCACTTTCTGCATTGATCAAATCTTTTTGGGCTTCTGAGTAAGCAAGATTCAAGACCTCCAAAGAGTCTGAAACCAGCGACTTTTTACTGTCTGTGTTGATGATTTGTTTTTCTTTTGCATACTTAACTAATTTTGACTCTGACTCTTCCAGTTTTTGCTTGGTTAAAGCAATTTGCTCAGTCAGGTAGGCTTTGGCATAAGCACTTGACTCAGACATCCCTTCAAGGTTCATCTTAATAAACTCTTCAGCAAGCGTATTAACAGACGTAGCGGCAATTTCAGGGTCAGGAGATAAAAAATGAAGCATGACTACATTAGAACTTTTACCAGGCAAAACCTCCAAAGACTTTAAAAACTGCATTTCCACAGGCTGAGCCCCTAGCTTTACGCCTACCTCATCAGTCTCAGGCATGATAGTAGCAATTATGGACTGCATACCATTTCTAAAGAAAACTAAGGTTTTATTAAAAGCAGGTTGTTCTTTTTGGACATCAGCAGTATGAACAAACTCCATTTTATCCATAACTCTATGTGCCAATGCCCGACTTTTTAAGAGGTCAATCTGAGTTTGATGGAAATTACGATCGCGCACGTAACTATTTTTTTCTTCAAATGCATTATCAAAGTTCGCCAGTTTATCAGCTTCCAAGTCTATTTTAACGGTAGCTGTAGCCCGGTACATTGGAATGACAGACATAGTATAAAAAAACGCGATAATTACAGCCAGAGTAACGATTGCTATAATCATTTTCTTTCTTCTGGCTAAAACAGATAAAAGCACTTTAAGGTCGATTTCATCATCATGTTCATCAGACGCTCTGCCTCTAGACATATCAATCTGTTGCGGAAAATGCTCTGTTGACAAGGCATGACGATGCTCATCAATTGCTATTATTTGACTATTATTTTGCCCATTCATGAACTGTACACCCTGTTACTACCCTAAATTAACACTCAAGAGAGATTAATTTATCAGCACGCTTTTGCTAGAAAAACAAAAAACGGGAGGGGATGCCGACACTTAACCTCAGGTTAACAGATTATAGATAACTTAGACGAACCATGTCCACAGTCCACTGACAATAAAGAGCTGAATATCTGAACAAATATTAAGCATTAGATGATTAACAAGATGGTGCCCAGGGCCGGAATCGAACCGGCACGGTATCTCTACCGAGGGATTTTAAGTCCCTTGCGTCTACCAATTTCGCCACCTGGGCATAAATATAGATGGCTTTCAAAAATGGAGGCTGAGCCCGGAATCGAACCGAGGTAAACGGTTTTGCAAACCGCGGCATAACCACTTTGCTACTCAGCCATTTTTGAGGTCGAGAATAATAACATTCCTTTTTTAGGAATACGACCCTTTTTATCTATAATAAAGCCTTAAGAAAAAACATGTAATAGCTGACACAAAAAAGGCCCCGAATTATCGGAGCCTTTCGTATTTGGAGCGGGAAACGAGATTCGAACTCGCGACCCCAACCTTGGCAAGGTTGTGCTCTACCAGCTGAGCTATTCCCGCTGAGGTGGCGTATATTACGATTGACCCTCGATACTGTCAACAGCAAATTTACGAATAATTATGATCGGTATAAAAAACACGACTAATCAAAAGTATGGAACATCTCAAACATCTGATTTTCATCAAAAATATTAATTTTTAATTTTTCAGCCTTTGTGAGCTTCGAACCTGCGTTTTCACCGGCTATCAGGACATTCGTTTTACTAGAAACACTTCCTGTCACTTTAGCCCCTAAACTTTCAAGCTTTTCTTTAACTTCACTACGCTTCATCTCTTTCAAAGTCCCCGTTATAACATAGACTTGCCCCTCTAAAGGTAGCCCGCTTTCTCCTTCAGCAACCAGAAGAGGCGCCCACTTAACCCCCGAATCAAGCAATTGCTCTATTACTTGTATATTGTGTGGCTCTTTAAAGAAACGAACAACATGCTCTGCAACAATAGGGCCAATATCATCCACACTCTCTAATTGCTCCAAGGATGCCTTTTCAATAAGCGTTAAATCACCAAAATAATTCGCCAAATTTTTTGCCGTTGCCTCCCCCACTTCACGAATTCCCAAAGCATAAATAAACCTCGCTAAGGTTGTATTCTTACTATCCTCTATCGCTTGCAAAACATTCGTGGCAGATTTATCTCCCATACGTTCTAGTCTCGCAATATCCTTGTGGTTCAGAGAAAAAATATCATCAAAGTTTTTAATTAAAGCTGCATCGAACAACTGTTCAACCAACTTATCACCCAGCCCATCGATATCGAGTGCTTTACGCGACACGAAATGTTTGATGCTTTCTTTCAGCTGTGCAGAACAATACAAGCCTCCCGAACATCGAGCAATGGCTTCTCCTTCAACGCGCTCTATTTCAGAAGAGCATATTGGACATTTCTCGGGCAATACGACCGGTCTGGCATCCGCAGGACGTTTATCAACAATAACTCGTGCGACTTCAGGAATAACATCACCCGCACGCCTTACAACCGCCACATCACCGATATGAATATCTTTGCGCTCTACTTCATCCATATTGTGCAATGTTGCATTACTAACGGTCACGCCGCCTACAAATACAGGCTCTAGCCTGGCAACTGGAGTTATAGCTCCAGTACGCCCAACTTGGAATTCAACATCATTAATGACTGTTTGCACCTCCTCTGCAGGAAACTTCTGTGCGATTGCCCAACGAGGAGCACGACTTACAAAACCTAATTGCTCTTGTACTTGAAAATCATTTACCTTGAAGACAACCCCATCGATTTCATAAGCTAATGCAGAACGTCTCACTCCAATGTCACGATAAAACTCATGACAGCCTCTATCTCCTTTCACCAATTTAATTTCCGGACAGACCTTTAATCCCCATGATGCCAATATTTCCAAAGAGTCCCACTGATTTGTAGGCATTGCTCCATTTTCTGTAAACCCAACCGCGTAAGAATACATATCAAGCGGACGCTGAGCGGTGATTTTAGAATCTAACTGACGCAAACTACCTGCCGCTGCATTTCGGGGATTCACAAAGGTTTTCTGATCTTCAGCCGCTAATTGATCGTTTAAGCTTTTAAAACCAGCAAGAGGCATAAAGACCTCCCCTCTCACTTCCAGCCTCTCTGGAAAGCCTTTGCCTGTTAGTTTTAACGGAATTGAACCCACGGTACGAATATTTTGCGTGATATCTTCACCAGTGGCTCCATCACCACGAGTAGCAGCTTGAACCAACACACCCTTCTCATACATTAAACTAACCGCCAAACCATCTAGCTTCGGCTCAGCAACGTATTCGATGATGCTATCATCCTTTAACCGATCTCGTAGACGTTTATCAAAAACACTCACTTCATCCTCAGAAAATGCATTTCCTAAAGACAACATCGGAATTTTGTGTTCAACCCTATTGAACTGACTAAGCGGCTTCGCACCCACTCGTTGGGTTGGAGAGTCAACGGAAAATACTTCAGGGTATTCTTGTTCTATCTTGAGCAAATCACGAAATAGTTGATCATATTCAGCATCCGAGATAACCGGATCATCCAGTACATAGTACTGGTGATTATGTTGGTGTAATTGTTGGCGAAGTGCCTCTACACGTTTTAACAATTCGGAAGTCATAATAAGCAATCGTCTAAAAAGGGGGGCTATTCTACCGCTAATTATCCGACTATGATGTATTCCTTTATGACCAACTGTATCTTTTTAGAGTCTTCATACATTGCTAGATTCACCTAAGAGACTTTTCACATCTCCCTCTCCTCATTAACCAGGCTTATTGCCATTAACTTACCCATAAGTTATTGACATGACTAACCATTAGTAAATAAATGTTTACAAGTTGCGCCTTCATGTATAGAATCGCGCCGCAAAAAATAGCTTTAAAGATAATAAAGTAGATAAAAAGCTGGAAGAAAAACATCGCACGTAGACTATAATCACGTAACCCGGGCTAATAGATAAAAGGAGTCAATAGATGACCACAAACAAGGAAAATGTTACAAAACTCGTTCGTCGCTCTGCACTTCCCGTTGACGGTATAGAACCCTATATCCCAACTGAAAATGAGGAATACATGAATGAAGCTCAACTTGAGCACTTCCGTAATATCCTTCAAAGATGGAAAGAATCATTAATTGATGAGGTTGATAGAACGGTTAATCACATGCAAAGTGAAGTAAAAAACCTGTCTGACCCATCTGACCGAGCAACACAAGAAGAAGAATTTGCTCTTGAGCTAAGAACACGTGACCGTGAGCGTTTGCTTATTCGTAAAATCGAAAAGACATTGAACCTTACTGAAACGGATGAATACGGCTACTGTAAAGCATGTGGCATAGAAATTGGTTTACAGCGCATGGAAGCACGACCAACAGCAGAATTTTGCATTGATTGCAAGACGACGCAGGAAATCAAAGAAAAGCAGCTAGCTTGATTTTAAAACCAACTAGTCGCTAATAACACAAAGACCCTCTAATGAGGGTTTTTTTATGGGTAATTGTTGACTAACTTCGATCTAAACGCCGCAGCCATTCCAGCTTCTTCAGAATTTTTTTCTCCAAGCCACGACCAACGGGTTCGTAATAAGCTTTTTCCCCCATGCTTTCAGGAAAGTAAGTTTCTCCCGCAGCATAGGCATATGGCTCATCATGCGCATATCTGTATTGCTTCCCATAGCCAATTTCTTTCATCAGCTGCGTAGGCGCATTTCGTAAGTGAATCGGCACATCATGCTGGGCTCCTGACTGTTTTACATCATTCATTGCCGCTTTATACGCCATATAGACTGCATTGCTCTTTGGAGCTACTGCTAAATACACGATGGCATGAGCAATAATCAAATCCCCTTCAGGGCTGCCTAAACGCTCATAGGCCTGCCACGCATTCATGGAAACCTCTAAAGCGCGAGGATCGGCATTTCCGATATCTTCTGACGCCATTCGCACAAGACGTCTCGCTATATATAAAGGATCACAGCCTCCATCCATCATTCGACAGAACCAATACAATGCAGCATCCGGTTTACTACCACGTACCGACTTGTGCAAAGCCGATATTTGCTCATAGAAAGCATCACCACCTTTGTCAAAACGCCTTAATGATTCTTGAGCAACATTCTGAATCATTGCCTCATGAATAACCCCTTGGTCTTTCTGAACAAGATCAGACGCAATCTCCAGCCAATTCAAACAACGGCGTGCATCTCCATCAGCAGATTGCACCAGCAAATTTATTGCCTCAGGTGAAATTTCAAGATTCTCATCACCTAGCCCTTCCGAAGCCTCCAAGGCATGCATAATGATTTTTTCAATCGCTGCTTCATCTAGCGAGTTCAGAATATAGGTACGTACTCTAGATAACAGCGCATTATTGAGTGCAAACGAAGGATTTTCAGTCGTGGCACCGATAAAGAAAATGGTTCCATCTTCAATATGCGGCAGAAAAGCATCCTGCTGAGATTTGTTGAAACGATGTACCTCATCAACAAATAAGATGCTCGATTGCCCATGCATTTGACGTCGCTGTTTTGCTGCCGCCACAGCTTCACGTATATCTTTGACACCTGCCAACACAGCAGAAAGCGTTACAAATTCTGCCCCGCAGTAATTCGCGATTAACCGAGCGAGTGTCGTTTTTCCTGTTCCGGGAGGCCCCCAAAACAACATAGAGTGCAAACGATCATTTTCAATCGCTTGCCGTAGTGGCTTGCCAAGGCTGAGCAAATGCTCTTGCCCCGCATAATCCTCTAACTGGGCAGGACGCATCCGATCTGCTAATGGTCGATAGGCGTCCTGCTCAGGAAACATAAGGCTTCAGAACAATGGATAACTTTACAATACGCTTACTGCTTTGCACACAAGCTCCCTGAGAAGTACCCATCATCACTTACTGAGGTGTTCCAATCACATCCACACCTGCTGGTGGCGAAAATGCAAACATTTTTTGGGCAACACTAACATTCGTCTTTGCCGTAAATGTGATTACGGTTTTTTGACCGATTTGGTCATACATCACCATTTGACGAAGATAACCCTGCTTATCCATACCCAACTGAATAGCTTTAAAGTCACTGCTTTTACGGTGCGGCTGTAAATAAAACCAATCCCAACCGCTGGTCTTTGCATCCATTTCCATGACTTTGAACTGCGTATCTGGAATAGCTTTTTGCATAAGGATAGCAGCTGGCGTGTTGTTCACAGCTTCCGATAATGGCTTAACGGTTACCTGATCTAAATCCTGATCATACAGCCAGATATTCTTCCCATCTGAAATAATCTTTTGCGGATCAGGCTGAACATATTGCCAATGAAACTTACCAGGCCGCTGCAAAGTCATACTGCCCTTTGCAGTATCAGTCACCTTTCCGCTTTTATTATAAACTTGCTGAGTAAATGAACCCTGCATGCTATTTACATTCGTAAAGAAATCATTGAGTTTCGTACGTGCATCCGATGCTGCGAACACGGATTGACTCATAGCCAACAAAGAAACTGCTAAGATTTTTTTTACCATTATTAACCTCAATCTGTAACGGGTGGTGGTGCAATCACTTCACGAGTTCCATTTGACTGAACGGCACTCACCACACCTGCTTGTTCCATATCTTCAATCATCGTTGCAGCGCGGTTATACCCAACTTTCAGGCGACGCTGTAAATACGAGATCGAAGCTCGACGCGACTCAGTAACAATACCAACTGCCTCATCATACAAAGGATCAGACTCAGATTTTTTGCTATCAATCGGCTCTAACCCTGGTATGGCGGCTGTATCACTGGTCGCTTCCTGTAGGACATCTTCAATGTACTCAGGTTCCCCTTGAAGCTTTACATAATTAACAACATCCTCAACTTCTTCATCGCTAACAAAAGCACCATGGATTCGTTTTGGAATTGCCTGGCCTGGTGGCAGGTACAACATATCACCTTGCCCTAGCAACTGTTCTGCGCCACCTTGATCAAGAATAGTTCGTGAATCAACTCGCGTTGATACATTAAAAGCAATACGTGTGGGGATATTCGCCTTAATCAAACCTGTAATAACATCCACAGAAGGACGCTGTGTTGCCAGAATCAAATGAATACCAGCCGCACGTGCTTTCTGTGCAAGACGAGCGATCAGCTCTTCAACTTTCTTGCCAACAATCATCATCATGTCAGCGAACTCATCCACCACGATAACGATCTGCGGCAATGGTTTCAAAGTGTTAGGACGAACTTCTAATGATTTTGTCGCATCAAACAGGGGATCAATAATCGGATCACCGCGCTCAATGGCATCCTTTACCTTTTGATTGAAGCCAGCAACATTACGTACTTTCAATTTCGACATAAGTAAGTAACGTCGTTCCATCTCAGCAACACACCAACGCAATGCATTGGCTGCATCTTTCATATCTGTCACAACTGGCGTCAGCAAATGTGGAATATCATCGTAAATGCTCAATTCAAGCATCTTCGGGTCAATCATAATCATTCGTACTTCTTCTGCCGTCGCTTTATAAAGCATACTGATAATCATCGCATTAACGGCTACTGATTTACCTGCGCCGGTTGTTCCTGCAACGAGTAAGTGCGGCATTTTCCCTAAGTCAGCCACAACAGGGATACCGGATATATCTTTACCCAACGCCATCGTTAATGCTGAAGGGGACTCGTGAAAAACATTTGACTCGACCATGCTACGCATCATCACCATGTCACGCTTTTCGTTTGGTACTTCTAAGCCGATCGTCGTTTTACCGGGTATAACCTCAACGATACGCACGCTGTGCACACCCAGATTTCTCGCCAAATCTTTCACTAAACCAGAAACCTTACTAACTTTCGTTCCATCACCGAGTTGAATTTCGAAACGCGTGATAACTGGGCCGGGATGGTACTCTGTAACAACAGCCTCTTTAACCCCGTAATTGGCCAAAACAATAACGATATTTTCCGACAGCAGATCCAGTGCCTCAGGATCATATTGACCCTCTGTCTCATGCGCTGGCGTAAGAATATCTGCACCTGGTAATGAAACTATACGTTGCAAAGGACTCGAGTATTCATGACTATCAGATTTTTTCCTAGGACGTTCTGGAATAGTCAATGGCTGTGCATGGCCATTGTTGCCGATTTCAGGATGGATACTGAGCTTCTTCTCCTTGGGTGGTTCAAGCACAACCTCACTTCTTTTCTTTGTTTGTTCGATATCTGTATCAAGATCATCAGCAATATTAGGAGGACTAACTGCCTCAAGAGAACGGTTCTTCAACCATCCCCACGTTCCAGCAGCAGTTGCTCCCAATCCCGTCAAACTTGGCAAACTTGGCAAACTTGGCAACATACGATGACTCTTATTTGACTGCGTATCCACTGCCTGTTTCGCACGACCTTTTTTAAGTTCGCCTTGCTCTATTGCTTGAACGGGCTCATTCGTTTTAACTAACATTTCAAAGAGATTCATGACCTTGTCACCGATGCTCTCTATAATTTGCCCCCAATTCAAATCAGCAAACAACGTAACACCTGCCAAAAACATCGGAAAAAGCACAATAATAGAACCAAAATCTCCGAAGAAAGATCGAACTACTTTGATGACACCCAAACCCAACAAACCACCACCACGATAAGGAAGATCTGCATCTGGCCAGAACTGCATGGCAAGTCCAGTACCTGCGATCAACGCAATAAAAGCACCTGCAATAGACAAATACGCATTAATGCCACCTCGGGGGTTATTGGGGTTTTTCTTATGTGGAAAACGAAACAAAATGATCCCCACCACAATCAACCCAAGTGGAATTATATAGGCAAGGTAACCAAACATACTAAACAAGAATTCAGCTAGATACCCACCAATACCGCCTGCCTTATTGAAATGTGTACATTCAGAATCATACCGAAAGAAACCACAGTCTGTTCGACTGTAGGTCAAAAGTGCGAGAAAGATGATTGCTGCAATTCCGGAAAAAAATAGAACGCTGGTTTGCTGCAAACTCACGCGCTTCCACTTATTGAGCTTTATATTTGCCACTTTAGTGCCACCCACAGACTTAAAGTAATTAATTAGGTTATAAACCCAATTATATAACAAAAAACGACTTTATGGAGAATTAATGACTTCTTAAGATTGTTACAAAGTGAAAGTTTCACGGTCAATCCTAATGATTTTCATGGTAAGAATTAAAGAAACTGCTCAAAAAACGACAAACGTAAACAAAAATAAGACACTATAAAGAATATGGAGTTTTTTTGATAGAGACATGAATTTTGTACTGAACAGTTGACCTTTATGTGGAGATTGGAAACACACAAGAAAAGTCTTTCAACAGACCAGTTACTTTTTATCGCGGTGTTGTTCTAACTCAAGCTGGAATTGCTTCAAAGAATTGCTTAAGTCACCTGCATTCTGCTCCAAAGCATTCCCCAGCTCCTTAGCACCTTGCTCCAAAGAGCCTGATAACTCACCTACGGATTCAGCTAAAGCCTTATCTATTTCACTGATACCTTGCTGAAAGATTTGATTCAATTGGTTAGCGAACTTATCCGCCGAACGCTCCAATACAGCCGCCAAAGTTTGCTTTAATTCAACACGCCAGACACCCTCAGTTTTCACCAAAACGGTTTTTGTCGGCAAGCGAACATTGTCTTTATCTTTTCTCTCAAGAACAACAATGGTATCGATCGCAATCACATCTTCTTTCACTACAGGCTCAGCAAATTCATATGATGCAATTTTCATTCTTTCATCAGTGAAGTAGTTGAGGTGTTTTGCTGAATCCCAAGTCACATACTGCTTGGCAGAGTCTAATTGTTTAGCCTGCACAGACTCCCAGAACATAGCTGCGACATCATTAGGATCTTCAGCTTGCGATGTACAAGCACCTAGACCTAGCATTAGAGCAAAAATAATAACAAATAACTGAGGGACTGATTTCATAACACACACCATTATAGATTTTTCAACAAATATTCAACGGACACTTAGACTATACTGCCCAACATAAGTTGCTGTTCTTTATCATAAGAAGATAAATGGGTATCTACAATAATATTTTCAAGGGGACGTTCTGACACAGTTTGTATCTTCAGATAGTTATGAGTATAGCCCTGATAAAGGGTATTCCCCTGTTCATCTTTCTTTGCTCTTTCCCATAGCACTTGTGAATGAGTATTCATTTGGTCTCGATAGAATTGCGCTTTCATTTTTTCAGCCAGCGCAATCATTTCTTTCGTTCGTTGTTTTTTTACATCCGGCGCTACGACATTCTCTAACTTAGCAGCCTTAGTCCCTTCTCGTGGAGAAAAAGAGAATACATGCATATGACCAAAACCAACTGACTCTACAAAATCTACAGTTTGACGCCATTCTTCCTCTGTCTCACCAGGAAAACCCGTGATTAAGTCCGTTGTTATATTAAAACGTGGATCAACATCGCGGGCATGCTCAACCAAGGCTTTAAACTCAGCAGTTTTGCATCGACGGGACATGCGACGTAGCACTGAGTCAACACCACTTTGAATGGGAAGGTGCATATGAGGCATTACACGAGAGTTTTCGAATAATGAAAAAAAGTGTTCTGGTAAATCCCATGGCTCAACAGAAGCAAAACGAATACGCGGAATATCTGTTTCCCTCAGGAGATGTACGACTAAATCATAGAGTGACAAGCCTAAATCACTCCCATACCCACCAACATGCACGCCCGTTAAAACAACCTCTTGAATCCCTTGTGAGTCATGCAGATTCACTTCTTTACTTATATCTTCAAGACTACGACTTCTTTCTTCACCACGCGCAATAGTAACTATGCAGTAGGTACAACGATAACGGCAACCATCCTGGACTTTGATGAACGCCCGATGTCTTCCACGTAAAAACATGGTGCTTTCACCAGGCTCCATTGAAACCAACGGCATGGTTTTGATAGCAAACGTTTCCATCACCAACGTGGGCAAAATATCTTTTTGCGCATTATCTACGATCAGATCAACACCCAGCATTTCACCCACTTGATCTTTTTCAATCGAAGCATAACAGCCTGTTATGACTAATTTCGCCTCAGGATTCTGACGATACAAGCGATTTAATAATTGCCGTGATTTCTTTCCCGCATCCTTAGTTACCGCGCAAGAATTGAGAATGATAATATCGGCATCCTCACTATCTTCAACGATCACATGGCCTTTCGTTTGGAAAGCACATGCCCATTGTTCAAGTTCAGCTTCATTAAGACGGCACCCAAGTGCCTTTAAAAAAATATTCACGTTATTATTTCACATGAAAAAAAGGGGAAGTTTAGCATCACATGTTAGGAAGAAAGCACCCAAAGCATGAAAACGTTAAAGAAATAGAAACACTCAACAATTAAACAGATTTTTTCAGGAAGACTCACTAAACTATAGAAGCTAGTTTGAGTAGCTCAGAGCAGTCACATCCTCCTCGGGAGCATTAAAGACAAGGCATGGAAGCCCGCTCAAACTAGCATATTGGTTGATTACTCCTCGATCAAGCGCTCAGGGTAAGTCTTGATATCAGCATCTGCACGCAAAGCATCCATAACCACCTTTTCTTCACGATTAGCTTCATAGCTCACATACTGTTGCACTTGGTTTTCTACATTATCAGCCATCGGCTTTCCATCATTGACTGCTTTCAAGGCAATGATAAAAAAATCACCGCTAGGAGCAATGACACTCTCATAGCTACTCTTACCCTCAGCAGGCGCAGTCATCTTAAATAAGGGCTGAAGAATCGCAGAATCAACCTTTGTAGAATCGGCGCGACCTATTCCGGCCACCGTTTGCACCGAATTAATGGCATCACCTAAAGCACTCCAATCTGCCGATTCTTTAACTTTAGCGTACAAAGCATCGCCTTCTGCCTTAACCAAAGCATTTGCCTCATCCTGCTTTAAACGCGTCTCGATATCCGCTTGAACTTCAGTTAATGATTTAGGTTGTGGCTTTTCATTGGCTTCAAGACGAACAACGACGGCTTTAGAACCAGAAATATCTAAAACAGATGAGTTTCTACCTTGCTCCAGAACATCAGGGCTAAATGCTGCTTGAATAACCTCTCTTGATTGAGCAATGCCCTCACCAGAACGAGCAGTGAACCAATCGGTAGTTTGTATTTCAGCATTCAATGCTGATGCTACTGGCTGCAAGCTTCCATCATTCTCGTAGGCGATAGTACGAAGCGTTTCATATTGTTCCTCGTACTGTTTTGAAGAGCGCTCTTTACGTAAGTTCTTCTCAGCTTCAGCTTTCACCTCTGCGAACGCTTTATTTCGTGCAACTTGCTTATTCACTACTTGCACGATTTCAAAAGCAGCACCTGTAAAGATTGGCGCCAAGACATCTCCTTTCGCTGCTTCGCTTACCGCAACATCAATATCTGCGTTTAACGTGCCTTTTGGAATCAAACCAAGTCCTTCACCAGACTCATAGAATAAACTTTCATCAGCCAAGCTAGACACAGCACTTTCAAAACTCAACTCACCAGCATTGATTTTGGCATGAATTTCATTAGCTTTATTTTCAGCCTGCGTTTTATCTTGCGATTCCGTAAGATTGACTTTGATTAAATTAACCTGAAATTTTTCAGGCTCAAAATAACGATCTGAATTTTCTTCATAATACGCAACAACATCATCTTCGGTGAGTTCAATACTTTTGGCGATAACAGCCTCATCCAGCTCCACATAAGAAACCTTTACTTTTTCTTCAGTTTGGAACTGACCAATATTCTTTTCGTAGTATTCAGATATTTTAGCTTCATCTACCGAGATTGACGCTAGCTTGTCAGCCACTTTTAAAGTGTATAGCTCTACATCACGCGTCTGACCTTCCAGGCGTTGATATAATGCAATTTCCGAAGCAGGCAAAAAAGCGGTCTCATTCATCGCAACCGTAAATTGTTCTTGCGATAAATACTGGCGCAACTGCTCTTCATAACTTGCGGCATTCTGCCCTTGAGCTGACATTACCTGACGATATGTTTCAGGATCAAACTTCCCATCATTTTGAAAAGCTGGCATGGTTGAGATAAACGCCAGAACCTCTTTAGCGCTAGCACGGTATCCATTCTTATCCGCGTACTGCTTAAGCAACTCTTGATCGACTAAGCTACTCAGCGCAGATTGCTTCAATGAACTGTCATCAAAACCTGGCGGCATTTTACCTCCAAACATCGAAACCAAGCGTTGGCGCTGTTGAGATACCGCATTTTGAACTGCGCGCAGGTCTATTTCTTCACCATTAACTTCCGCGACAACTCTCGTGTCTCCACCACCAAGGTATTCCTGAATTCCCCATAGGGCAAATGGAACACTAATTAGTCCTACGATGAGATAGGCAACCCATCCCTTTGCATTATCATGTATTGATTGAAGCATAATGAATTTTTATTTTTAGAAAATGAAAATATAAACAACGACACTCACCATATCTGTGTCGTATTACGTGCAGTTGATAGATGCTTAAGTTAAAAGCCCCTAGATAACCACTTTTTTAACGCTGAGTATTGTATATGAAGCTTGAGAGAATCTCTATTAACTCTGAGTTTCAGCCTACATCACTGTAACAACAAGCAGCCCCAAAATAGATCAATCTTCAGAATGTGTATTTTACACATAAAAATTACAGGCATAAAAAAAGGACGCCTAAGCGTCCTTTTCAAATTTGGCGGAGCGGACGGGACTCGAACCCGCGACCCCCGGCGTGACAGGCCGGTATTCTAACCAACTGAACTACCGCTCCAAATTTGGTGGGTGATGAGAGACTTGAACTCCCGACATTCGCCTTGTAAGGGCGACGCTCTACCAACTGAGCTAATCACCCGCCGTTGGTTATTGAGGTTGCGCAGTGTAAAGTATGTTTTCTTTTAATTCCAGTAAAAAATTAAAAAAACTTAACTCCTTTTCTACACTTCTCCAACAACGAAGGCGCGCTAGTTTACTGCATCTTTTAATGCTTTACCAGCTTTGAAAGCAGGAATTTTTGATGCCGCAATTTTGATCTCTTCACCCGTTCTTGGGTTACGACCCGTTCTTGCTTTACGATCACGTACTAAGAAAGTACCAAAACCGATAAGAGTAATTTGCTCACCTTTTCCCATCTCTTCAGAAATGGTTTCTACGAAAGCTTTGAATGCTTTTTCTGTGTCAGCTTTAGTTAGGCCTGATTTGCCAGCTACAGCATCGATTAGTTGCGATTTATTCATTATTCAATCCTATTGAGATTTAAGAAACCTTTACACCCCAGGTGTTTTTACCACGGTTCATTAATATATGCCCCGAGGCCGCGCCATTTATACCAGCGCATCAAATGAAGTGTCAACTGAATATAAGTTATAAACTACGAAAAAACCGTGGATTTTAAAGGGGTGCAGCCAAAGCTCAAGTGTAGATGAATATTTTTGTTCATCTACACTCTTACGCTTACAATATTTTAGTGATGTAAAGTATCTTCTTTGCCATCAACATCTTCATCATCAGGAGCTTTCAGAGAGGTATTATCCTCATCTAACTCATCATCATCCTCATCAACAATGGATTCGGGGCGAGACTCTAAAGCAAACTCCAGAACTTCATCAATCCAACGAACAGGCATTATCTCAAGTCCTTTTTTCACATTATCTGGGACATCTGCCAAGTCTTTTTCGTTTTCTTTCGGGATTAATACCCTTGTGATACCACCACGATGTGCAGCTAATAATTTTTCCTTCAAGCCACCAATAGGCAACACCTCACCTCGAAGCGTGATTTCTCCAGTCATAGCGACATTAGCCAGCACAGGAATACTGGTCATTGCAGACACAATCGCCGTCACCATCCCAACACCTGCACTTGGACCATCTTTGGGAGTTGCTCCTTCAGGAACATGGATATGCATATTGTGTTTTTTCAGGAATGCACGAGAAATACCGAGGGATTGCGCTCGACTCTTAACAACCGTTTCAGACGCATGAATAGATTCTTTCATGACTTGCCCTAAACTACCTGTTGCTCGCATTGCGCCATTACCAGGCACAATAACACTTTCGATCGTTAGCAATTCACCACCAACCGATGTCCAAGCCAACCCTGTGACCTGCCCGACTTGATTCTTTTTATCAGCGCGACCAAAATCAAAGCGCTGCACCCCCAGGAACTTATCAAGATTACGTAACGTTACACTGGTTTTCTTTGTTTTTTCCAACAAATGGCTCTTTACAACCTTACGACAAATCTTAGAGATTTCACGATCAAGGTTTCTCACACCCGCTTCACGCGCATAATGGCGAATGATGCCTAGAATCGCGCCATCACTGATACTGACTTCACCTTTCTTCAGACCGTTATTCTTCAGCTGCTTAGGTACCAGGTAATTCTTGGCAATATTCAGTTTCTCGTCTTCTGTATAACCAGGCACACGAATGACTTCCATTCGATCTAACAAAGGGCCCGGAATATTCATGCTATTTGATGTTGCCACAAACATAACATCTGATAGATCAAAATCGACTTCAAGGTAGTGATCAGCAAAGGTATTATTTTGCTCAGGGTCTAAAACTTCGAGCATCGCTGAGGACGGATCACCTCTAAAGTCTGTTGACATTTTGTCAATTTCATCTAACAAGAATAATGGGTTACGTGTTCCTACTCGCGACAAATTTTGTATAATTTTTCCGGGCAATGCACCAATATACGTACGACGATGACCCCGTATTTCGGCTTCATCTCGAACTCCACCCAATGCCATACGCGTATATTTACGCCCAGTTGCACGAGCAAGTGACTTACCCAATGAGGTTTTACCCACGCCTGGCGGGCCGACAAGACACATAATGGGCCCTTTAAGCGCCTTCACACGCTGCTGAACAGCCAAGTATTCAAGGATGCGCTCTTTGATTTCATCAAGGCCATAATGGTCTTCATCTAACACTGTCTTCGCTTTATCAAGATTATGCAAAACACGTGTCTTTTTCTTCCATGGCGCTTTCACCAGCCAATCAATATAATTTCGGGCAACAGTTGCCTCAGCTGACATCGGCGACATCATTTTTAATTTATTTAGTTCCGTCGTTGCCTTTTCTTCAGCCTCTTTAGGCATTTTGGCCTTTTTGATTTTTTCTTCGAAATCATCCAGCTCATTAGGTGCTTCATCCATGTCACCTAGTTCTTTCTGAATCGCTTTCATTTGCTCATTCAGATAATACTCACGCTGCGACTTCTCCATTTGCGTTTTTACATGGCCGCGAATTCGTCGCTCAACTTTCAATAAGTCAATTTCACTTTCAACCATCTCAATCAAATGAGACAGACGATCCGCCACATCAACAATCTCAAGTACAGCTTGCTTTTCTGAAACTTTCATCGACAAATGCGCAGCAATTGTGTCTGCCAAACGCGATGGCTTATCGATCCCTGATAGTGAAGTTAGAATTTCTGGTGGTATTTTCTTATTGAGCTTGACGTATTTTTCAAACAAGTTGACCAAGGTACGCTCATAAACCTCTGCTTTGCGATCATCAAAATTCTGTTCGTAATCTAATAAGTCACCGTCAGCAGCCAAATACCCATCAAATGCATGCAGAGCTTTAAGCTCAACTCGGCTTGCACCCTCAACGAGTACCTTCAATGTCCCATCAGGCAGCTTCAATAATTGAAGCACTGTTGCAACCGTGCCAACATCATACAAATCATCGATTTCAGGATCATCAACATCTGCATTCTTTTGGGTAATCAAAAGAATCTGCTTATCATGCTCCATTGCCGCATCTAGCGCATTGATCGATTTCTGACGGCCTACGAAAAGCGGGATAACCATATCTGGATAGACAACAACATCCCTTAGTGTTAGCACCGGAATATTCTTAATAGCTTCAGATTTATTATCGGTAGATTGACTCATTCTTACCTCATATTATATTGAGTGATACCAAGTAGATAATTCTAGTCGGTATATACATGACGCACTAACTAAAGAATATTAACACTATTCTTAAACTTGCCAGCTTTTGTCACATCGTTAATTCTTACAGAAAGCCTCAGCTCAAATGTATTACAAAGACTATGCGGTCACAAGTGAGCTTTTCAAGCATAAGGATTCTTGCAAACGACTCCATTTGTCTTTATCGGAAAGTTTAGCAAACTGATATGAAGAATATAGAGAAGAAATAGCGGTGGGATATTCTGGAGTTCGGAGAACCCAAACTCCAGGTTTTATAAGTAAATCACTAAGACGTTGAGTTTACTGCTTTACTTTCTGGATTATCATAAATGAGATATGGCTGAGCTTCGCCATTTACAACCGCTTCATCAACAACAACCTTGGAAACATTATCTTCAGATGGCAGGTCATACATTGTGTCTAACAAAATACCCTCCATAATGGTTCTTAAACCACGAGCACCTGTTTTTCTCTCCATGGCTTTCTTAGCGATAGCAAACAATGCATCAGAACGAAAATCAAGTTCAGCACCTTCCATTTCAAAGAGCTTGGAATATTGCTTCGTTAAAGCATTCTTAGGCAATGTAAGAATCTTTACCAAGGCATCTTCGTCCAACTCTTCTAAGGTAGCAACAACGGGGAGACGACCCACGAATTCTGGAATCAAACCGTAACGCACCAAGTCATCGGCCTCAATACCTTTAATGATCTCGCCAAATAGCTTATTTTCTTGCAACTCTTTAACTTCAGCGGAGAAACCAATTCCACCTTTCTCGGTACGATTTTGAATAACTTTATCGAGCCCAGAGAAAGCACCACCGCAAATAAACAAAATGTTTTTGGTGTTAACCTGAAGAAACTCTTGCTGTGGATGTTTACGTCCACCTTGAGGAGGGACCGACGCTGTTGTACCTTCGATCAATTTCAATAACGCCTGCTGAACACCCTCACCAGATACATCACGAGTAATTGATGGGTTTTCTGCTTTGCGTGAAATTTTGTCAATCTCATCGATATAGACGATACCCGTCTCAGCCTTCTCTACATCATAATCACATTTTTGCAGTAATTTCTGAATGATGTTTTCTACATCTTCACCAACATAACCAGCTTCCGTCAGTGTAGTTGCATCAGCAATAGTGAAAGGAACATTAAGCATTCTTGCCAATGTTTCCGCTAGTAAAGTTTTACCACTACCTGTAGGACCAATGAGCAAAATATTACTTTTGGAGAGCTCTACTTCATCCTTTCCAAGATTACTTTGCATCCGCTTGTAATGATTATAAACAGCAACCGCTAGAACCTTTTTTGCATCAGGCTGACCGATCACATAATCATCAAGAAAGTCTTTTATTTCTAGTGGCTTCGGAAGAGATGACTCCTCCTCAGGTGTCTTAACGTTGATTTCTTCCTGAATAATGTCATTACAAAGATCAACACACTCATCACAGATAAAAACCGATGGCCCAGCGATTAACTTGCGTACCTCATGCTGACTTTTTCCACAAAATGAACAGTACAACAGTTTACTGCTATCCTGGTTACCATTATTATCTTTACTCATCCAATAACCTCTAATACTGACAAGTGGTTTCGCTTATTCGCGAAGCGCTTAAAATTCAAGCTCTAAAAATTATTTTATATTGACAACGACCATTACAAAGAACCCATTGTTACTTCTTTAGCCACTAAGCACTTCAAAATCGTATTATACACAGGGATTTGAGCTTTTACACTTATACCTAAAATTTGTTGGTGTTTGATAACTACGAAAGAACACGAAAAAAGATAGTAACTTGATTATATATTCTGGAAGCGGAAAAAGAACTTAGGGGGAAATCAAACACCATCAGCTTCTGAAAGAAAGCCAACGGTGTTATTTCTAAAGCACAGCTACAGCGCTTCGACTATCGTTTATCAAGCACTTCATCAATAAGACCGTATTCCTTAGCAGCAAGTGCATCCATGAAGTTATCGCGATCTGTATCCTGCTCAACCTGTTCAAGGGACTGCCCTGAGTGATGCGCAAGCACACGATTTAATTCCGTACGAATCTTTAAAATTTCACGCGCATGAATATCAATATCTGATGCCTGCCCTTGGAAACCACCTAAAGGCTGATGAATCATTACTCGCGAATGAGGCAATGCAAAACGTTTACCTTCAGCACCACCTGCGAGTAACACAGCACCCATACTAGCCGCTTGACCAATACATAACGTACTAACACTTGGCTTGATGAATTGCATAGTATCGTAGATAGACATACCTGCTGTAACAACGCCACCCGGTGAGTTAATGTAGAGATGAATATCTTTATCGGGATTTTCAGACTCAAGGAACAACAACTGAGCCACAATTAAATTGGCCATGTGATCTTCAATCGCACCAACAACAAAAATCACACGCTCTTTTAGAAGACGAGAATAGATGTCATAGGAGCGCTCACCTCTAGATGTCTGTTCGACAACCATAGGAACGAGATTAAGCGCTTGGGTTTCAGTAATACCTGAATGATTCATAGAATTTGTTCCTGATTTTTTTCTCTTTTTATTAGAAGAAACTTTAGAATACAAGTTTCATTGGTCTCAGTAGTAGAAACACCACCAAGACCAATGCGATTTAGACGATTAAGCCTCTGTAGGTGCTGGATTCATAATACCTTCGAAGTCAGTTTTCTCATCAATTACTGTAGCTTGATCTAGCACCCAATCAACAATCATCTCTTCCATGACCGCCGCTTCTACAGTTTGCATAGCCTGAGGGTTGCTCTTGTAATATTCGATTACAGCACCCTTGTCTTCATAACTTGCTGCCAAGTCATTTAACATTGCATCAATTTTCGCATCATCTTTCTCAAGTTTAGCTTGCTTGATGATTTCGCCAACAATTAAACCTAATTTCACACGACGTTCAGCCTGATCCTTAAATAAATCATCAGGCAAAGAGCTGGGATCAAATTGATTATTTTGAGCCATTTCATTTTTCATATGGCCAATTTCATCTTTCACTAATGCTGATGGCGCATCAATTTCGTGAAGATCAAATAAACCATCCATTACGCTCTGCTTAACTGACGCTTTGATACGCTGATCAAGTTCACGTTCCATATTGCCTCTGACGTCAACACGGAAAGACTCATCGGTACCATCTTCAACACCGAATTTCTTAATAAATTCTTCGTTGATTTCAGGAAGCACAGCTTGCTTAACTTCTCTTACTTTAAGTGTGAACTGAGCGGTTTTACCTTTTAGGTCGTCAGCTTGGTAGTCTTCAGGAAACGCAACATCAGCCTCCTTTTCCTCGCCCGCAGACATTCCCACCAAAGCTTTTTCAAAGTCAGGTAACATACGACCCGCTCCAAGCTCAACCGAGTAATCTTCAGACACACCGCCGTCAAACACTTCGCCATCAACCTTGCCTTCAAAGTCAACGACAACCTGGTTGCCGTCTTCTGCGGCTGCTTCCACAACCACCCATTCTTGTTGTTGCTTGCGCAGTACTTCAATCATTTTATCAATGTCAGCATCTTCGATATCTGCTGACTGACGTGTAATAGATAATGAATCTATTGCACCTATTTCAAATTCTGGATACACCTCTACGGTAGCAGTGTATTTTAGGGGCTTACCCAAACCCATTGCGTCGGGTTCAATATTGGTTGGACCACCCGCAATGCGGATCTCTTCTTGATTTGCTGCTTCATATAAAGTTTGTTGAATCACTTCACCAGCGACTTCTTGGAATACAGCTTGACCATAACGTTCTTTGATAACACTAGGAGGTACTTTTCCAGGACGAAACCCATCAATTTTAACGCGACCGCGCATATCTTTTAGACGCTTATTAACTTCTTGATCAACACGTTCCGATGGAACTTCGATCATTATTTTGCGCTCGATATTACCTGTTGACTCGACAGAAACCTGCATGCCTAAAGAACCTCATTACATCATTAGTATGTTCATAAAGAATGGTGCGAAAGGAGAGACTCGAACTCTCACGTCTTGCGACACTGGAACCTAAATCCAGCGCGTCTACCAATTCCGCCACTTTCGCACAAGTATGACATTTACCCTGAGGCTCACAGAAGAGCAACAGAACAAACTGAGCGGGCGATTATACACACTCATTCACGAATGTATAACCGTTGTTTTAAAATACTGAGTATTTTAAATGTGGGGTGGATGATGGGACTTGAACCCACGACAACCGGAATCACAATCCGGGGCTCTACCAACTGAGCTACACCCACCATCAATGTAACCAGACCTCGCCAATGGCGCGCCCGGCAGGACTCGAACCTGCAACCTACGGCTTAGAAGGCCGTTGCTCTATCCAGTTGAGCTACGGGCGCTAGGTCGAACCTAAACTATACTCTATCAAAAATAATTCAAAAGTGGTCGGGGTAGAGAGATTCGAACTCCCGACATCCTGCACCCAAAGCAGGCGCGCTACCAGACTGCGCTATACCCCGCTCTTGAATCCATCTATGTGACAGAGGCGCGCATAATACGTCTCAAATTTCCTGCCGTCAAGACTTTCTATGTGTTTCTCCTCATGAGATGATATTACTTTAATCAGGACGCCTTTTCCATGCCCGCATCAATCATTGATGGTAAACAAATTGCCAGCACACTTCGTAATGAAATTAAACATTCTGTTCAAGCCCGTATTGACCAACACATGCGCCCTCCAGGCCTTGCTGTCATTTGCATTGGTGATGATCCCGCATCTAAAGTCTATGTAGGACATAAACGTAAAGCCTGTAAAGAGGCTGGCATTAAATCGATATCCTATGATCTCCCTGCAGAGACCACTCAACACGAATTGATAAAAATTATTGATGAATTAAACAACAACCCAGAAGTTGATGGCATCCTTGTGCAACTTCCACTTCCTCAACATATTGACTCTTCTTTAGTCATCGAACAAATAAATCCTGACAAAGATGTTGATGGTTTCCATCCTGAGAATGTTGGCAAACTGGCTTTACGCATTCCTGGACTTCGACCTTGCACTCCTTATGGTGTTATTCATTTACTTAACTGCATTGGGGAAACTTATAAAGGTAAACACGCTGTTATTGTCGGTGCATCAAACATTGTAGGACGCCCGATGATGCTCGAATTACTCATTGCAGGTGCGACCGTTACCGTCTGTCATCGATTTACTGCTGATACAGGCACATTCGTTAAACAGGCCGATATCGTTATTGCCGCCGCTGGAAAGCCAGGTTTAGTAAAAGGTGATTGGATAAAAGAAGGAGCGACCGTTATTGACGTGGGTATTAACCGTCTTGAAAATGGCAAGCTTACAGGTGATGTTGAATACGACAAAGCCAAAGAACGCGCAAAATGGATAACCCCTGTTCCAGGTGGAGTTGGCCCAATGACAGTAGCGATGCTTCTTAAAAACACACTGACAGCCTGCCAAAAACACCAATTCTAAAATTGAACACGCTCAAGCATAAAAAGGCCGCAATCAGCGTCTTTTTTATGCTTACTTAATGAATTATTGCTAATTAGCAGGACAACTTGCAACATCACCAGGCACGGTCCCTGCGATTTTCAAGAAAGTTTCGAAAGGATCCATAACCTTCATCGCTTCAAGCTTTGGCCCTTGAAACTTAAGCTTACTGCTCATCATCGCTCCCATTGCTCCACACCCGAATGACCCCCTCCCCATACATGCCCAATTATCATCAGTGGCATGCATCAGATAATCGACTTTAAAGTTCATTACCTTCTTATCCGGCTTACCAGCCTCAACACATTGCGCAATACCATTTTTCTCTTCAATGCGTAACTGAATCTTAGAAGCAGGCCCACAATGCGTACGATATATCTGAACTAATTTGTAACCACGATTAGCATTATTGTTGATCCATGAGTACCCTTGACCATCCTCATTTTCAGTCTGTAGCAATTCCGTGGTTAAGATCGGGCTTTTATTCCAAGCATCACAAACCTTTTTGGCCCATGCGGCGTCCATATAGATGTCAGCACTGGCAGAAGCACTAGCTATAGCACCTAATGCAATCAACATTAATTTCTTCATCATTCCCAACTCCTCAAATAACCATCATCTAAAATGACAGCTATTTGGAATTCAAGTTCAATGGGCCAAGCTCAATCAGCATCTTTAAACCTGACCTCACTATTGATTTACTTGAAGTTTTTTGTGTAAGCAATACCGATAGAATCCTGTTTCATTTTCAAATCTGCTGTAGCTGCGCCACCCTCAAACAACGACCCTGGAGAGCCATCCCCTTTTATTTCATTCTCAAAGGCATGCATATATTGAACGGTAACGTTTGAATCATTACTTACCCTCCAATCCATACCGAGAGTAAGATGATCTTCAACAGTTGCTGGCGCAAGCACATTAAAAGCAGTTTCTGACTCTGGAATGGGTGCCTTACCGTGATTGTACCCAGCCAACAAAGTCATTTTTTCATTGAGTTTATGCTTTACACCTAGCTTCACAATATTTTGATCTTCCCAACCAAAACCTGCCCCCCCATCTTGACCCAAGAGAGCTCCTCCAGTTGGGATGCCTGCAGTATTATTGGGATTAGAAATAGATTTAACATCGGTATAGTTTATCCTAGCTACATCTAATGCCAAGGTTGTTTCAGGGGTAGCCTTCAGCGAAACACCTGCTGTGATCATGCTTGGAATATCAAAGTCACCCTGTTCAGCTAATAAACCACTATAATCGTCAAACTCACTCATGGCTGTTTTACTTCTGTAAGCCAAACCTGCGGCCAACCTTGGAGACAATTTCCCTTGCCACCCCACAGTTACGCCAGCACCCGTGGACGTATCATACCCTCTGTCTGATAAACTCCCCGGATTAGAACTAGCAGTAGCAAACCCATCAACTCCGGTAATTTCAATTCGTTGATAAACAAGATTTAACGATGCACCTATCGAATGCTTTTCATTCATTTTCATTGAAACTGAGGGAGCAACAAATAACTGAGCAAAGTCTATTCCTGTGTTAGTTCCAGCTAGTGAATAGATTGGAACATCGTATGTTGCATTCATTCCACCATTACCATATACCGCAATACCGACAGCATATTTATCATTCAAATGCCTTTGATAACCAAACTCTGGAATTGGAAATATTTCATCACCATTTCCATCAAATGTCCCACGAGGACTACCGCTTGTTTCTCGATCCGGCTTAAAAATATCGAGACCTGCAGTCCAGTTATTTGAGCCGAAAGACATAGCAGCTGGGTTTGTAGCGATATTCATTGCATTATCGCTACCAGCGACCGCTGCTCCACCCATTGCTTTTTGAACAGTTCCAAACCCATGTGATGCATACCCGTTGGTTGCTTGAGATATTTGCGGCGTACAAATCCCAGCACAAACAAGCGCAACTGATACTGACAGTGATAATTGCTTCATCGTATTCTCCTTTGGCTTTTATCGTTATATATAATAATTATGATTTATATCATCTCATCCACCCTGGACTGTTGTCAATGTGCGACATTTATAGAAAATTCCACTAAACCAATACATTAGTACATGACGATATAGTAATTATTGCTTGCAACTAACTAGCACCGTACACTTCACATTCCTCTAAACTATGTAATTTAATGACCCAGCATGAAATTCACATTATCAGGCCAATCTAACAATGCTCGCCGCGGCCAACTTCAATTTGAACGAGGCACTATCGAGACTCCTGCCTTTATGCCAGTTGGCACTTACGGCACGATAAAAGGTATGACACCCGAAGAACTAAAAGAAATGGGGGCTGAAATTGTGCTGGGTAACACCTTTCACCTCATGCTTCGCCCTGGGACAGAGGTTATTAAAGCCCATGGTGATCTGCATGACTTCATGAATTGGGATAAACCAATTCTTACAGACTCTGGTGGCTTCCAAGTCTTTTCACTGGCAGAAATGCGTAAGATTACGGAAGAAGGTGTTGAGTTTCGCTCTCCAGTCAACGGCAGCAAGATTCATCTTTCACCTGAATCATCTATGCAGGTTCAGCGAGATTTGGGATCAGACATTGTGATGATTTTTGACGAATGCACACCCTACCCTGCGACGCATGAAGAAGCGAAAAAGTCCATGGAGTTATCCATGCGTTGGGCAGCTCGCAGCAAAAAGGCTCATGGAGACAACCCTTCTGCATTATTCGGCATCGTACAAGGTGGTATGCATGATGACTTACGAGAAATTTCAGCCAAAGGTCTGCAAGACATTGGCTTTGATGGTTACGCCGTGGGCGGATTATCAGTTGGTGAACCTAAAGAAGACCGTGATCGCGTATTAGAAACAACAACGCCATTACTACCTGAGGAAAAACCCCGTTACTTAATGGGCGTCGGTAAACCAGAAGATATTGTTGAAGCCGTGAAACGCGGTATTGATATGTTCGACTGCGTCATTCCAACACGTAACGCCCGCAACGCTCATATTTTCACGCGCTTTGGCACCTTACGCTTGCGTAACAGTCAGTATCAATTCGATACTAAACCCATTGATGAACAATGTGGCTGTTACACCTGCAAAAACTATTCTCGCTCCTACTTACGCCATCTAGACAAATGCAGAGAGATGTTAGGTGCAAAATTGAATACCGTACACAACCTTTATTACTATCAAGAATTGATGCGCGATATTCGAAAGGCTATTGAAGAAGATCGTTTTGATGAATTTGTTAATGAATTCTATGCGATTCGCGAACCACCAACAAAAGCAGAATGAAAAGAGGCCGCTAATAATATAGCGACCTCTTTCTTTATGACTGGTTAAGCACTTCGCGGTACGTTTGCTCACGGAACATCGAATCAGAAATACGTACACTCGGCATACGCACACAGTTATCTAAAACTTTAGGGCCATGTGTAAACAACAATTGAGGCTTCACGTTCACATGTGGCATACCGCGTTGTGCAGCCTCCATGCTTTCCCACTCAACCATCACTAAATACTGAGCTGGAATCGTATAACCTTCCCAAACTTCAGCCGTTCGTTTAAGTTTTGAACCAGAACTATCTTTCAGGTCTTCCATCATTGATTCGGTCGTTGCATGACCACTACCGAGTGTAGAGATACCAATGCGTTTAAGAATCTGGAAACCAACCATACCTGCGGTTTCTTTCAATCCTGTAAGTGTTTGAATCTCACCTTCTTCAAATTCTGCTTCAGCACCTGGCTTGATAATGTGATCAGCCATTACTGTCACTGTCTCACCTGAATCTATCGAATAACCGTCAGCCTTACCTTGTGCATTACGTTGTAGCCATTGATTTTGTGAAATTAATTTCGGAAGATCACTGTGTACGACACGGAAGACAGGCTCTTCCGGCCCATCTAGTAATACGTTGCCACACTTGGCACAGGTATCTACAACGACATCTTCAAAGGTCTCGTGGAAGGCTTCATGTGCCTCCCAAGAATCCCAGTAAGTAATTTGATCAATCCAGATATGCGACAAACCTTCACCCATATCGGTTGCCGCCCCCCAACGCATTCCCATTGGGCAAGAACCACGCTGTTTCATCAAATCAAAGCCTTTGAAACCAGGCGTTAGCGCTGTCGTTAAACACATTTTAGAACTTGCCTGCTTCATCATGCTCATTAAATTTGGATCGTTCTGCACAAGTACACGATTGATCGCAACATATAAAGGTGATGCTGGCTCAGCATCAAACAAGGCTTTTACATCAATACTCATCAAGAATTCCTTTTATAAAAATAGTCATTAAGGTATTAACAATATGGATTGTTATTGTTGGTCGTATTATGGGAAGTTGGGTTCAAAACACAAACTTTCCGGATAGCAGTATAAATTTCACCCACCCTCCATTTCTTAGATTGTTCACACGACAGAAGTTTTGTAGAACTTTGGCAGACTTACCATCACAGAGCAAGATCCTAGAATACTCAGCAGTTTGATGTTAAATAACCAGACAATAAAGAAGGTAATAAAAACGGTACACACCCTTTGATCGATTTATTGAACGCCTCTCTTTACTGAATATCCCACTCATATTCCGCTTGATAAATACAATTCACCCCCCTAACATGCATAAAAAA
>CACVAY010000149.1 GCA_902727985.1 uncultured Thiotrichaceae bacterium
CATAACGAATAGATTATTAGTCACATCTATGTTACGCCGATAAAAATGACTGTATAAGAACACAGCTATTTATTGACGTTAGCACTAATCCAAAATAATGTAAAACACTCTTGATATAGATTAATAACAACCACATAAAATACTGAAAAACAAAGGTATTTTTTTTGAACATTAAATGAACAGTCAGAAAAAAAACCCATTCACATAAACATATGTTATAGACAAAACTGAAATAGCAAGATCGGCTAAGAAGCTCTTAAACTCGCCTAATCCATATAGAAAATAGCTGTTCTAGACACACTCATGTCATCGAAATAGATATGCTGATCAGAAGAAGGTGCCCAATCTGCCCCGTACCCCCCAAAGAAAAAAGCAAATAATAATCGGTTAATCGCCAAATCTTCAGTTTTTCGAAACTGCATATTCTTGCGGTCGATCACGACTGTCCCATTAATCCAAGTTTTAATCACACCGTCTTTTTTACCCAGAGTATTCATGACGACTTTCGTTTGAATGGTCATCCATTCATCAAGCATAACAGGTATTTTTGTATCCATAATATCGCCATACTTACCCGGTTGATCTGGATGGTAAACATATTGCACGAGCTTAGCATCATGATCCCACATCATACGCACACTCCAGCCATCATACCCGGTCGGAATATTACCATTACTGTTTGACTCCCCTCCCCCAATCCCAGGAAGCTTACCCCCTTTTACAAATTCGAAATCTTCAGGGAATCTAACCCGATAGCCATAATATAAGGCATCAAAATCACCGCCCAATGAAGGCTTCCAATTCACACACGTTGTTTCTGAAGTACAACTAGACACGCCCTTTGGGTACTCTATACGCAGTGATTTCCCTGAATAAGCTTCTTCTCCATCAATCACCGAGAGTAAATTCAAGCCCATCTTCCAATCAGGACAGCGCCAATCGGTTCGCCAATCATTATCCTCATACTTGCCTACGGGCAAATGATCAAAATTAATCCGCCAGGGCTTAGCGAAAGAAAGCGGTGTCGTGCCATCGCAAGAGACTTGATGAAAACGACTCAACACGCCATTGGAAGCTGTATTTCCCAATACACTAGATGGAGACGCAGTTAATGAGCCCGAAAAGAAACTCAGACAAAAAGCTAGCATCCCGCAAACAACTTTTAACATTATTGTATTCATATCGATTGTTTACAATGCATACAACAAGACCTTTCCCCCGACACCTAAGCATTAAGGCCTCATGCATTGTTTTCGTTTTTGGTTTAACCAATCTGTTTGCGATTTATCGTAGCGTAAAAATGCTTTGTTAAGCCAGCCATTTTGCCCATTCCAACGCGCATACATCCAATATTCACCAACTTTGGAACGGCGCTCCTTACCTAAATGCGTGATCCAGCGACCATTATGTGGAATCGCTACAATCGTTTGTCCATTGACATTACTTGGATGCGAACGCAATGCTAATGTATTTCCCTCATTGACTGCCTGCACCGCAAACGCTTTAATGGCCCGAAAACGCTTTTTGGCTTGCCTATCTGGGAAACCGCAGCAGAATTTAGCCGTTTGTTTGGGATCACTCATGCACATCTTACGCCGCTTTATTACCCATGCTGCGCGTTCATCAACCGCCAGAAAATGTGCATTTACCCAACCCTCTACATTCTGCCAGCGGACTAGTTGCCATGTTGCCGCACCAACCTTTCTGCTTTTTTGTATTTTCAGCAACCATGAAGCATTATGAGGAATAGCCAGCTTGATGCGACTTCTAGGACTTGGATAAGCTCGAAGGTTCAAGCTCTGACCAGATTCCACATTAACCACTTTCATCACATCTTGTGCATTTGCAACACCTGACATCCCCCCTGCACAGCAAATAATAAATACCCCGATAAGCCCTTTAAGCACGAATAAGCCCCTCTTTTATTATGAAATAAAAGTGAGTATAAAGTACTGAGAAAATGCCTGCTGGATAAGGAGATGAGGGGGATAAGGGGATAATCTAATAAACCTTCGAACCCCAAAAAACTGAGATAAAGACTGGGTTAGTTATGCCCACTAATCTTTGCATGTACTGGCTTGGTCTCTGCAAACTTCCGCATCTGCTCATCAGTCGCTTTCGTTTGGTATTTCTCCTTCCAGTCACTAATTGGCATACCATAAACTGCTTCACATGCTTCACTATATTCCATATCCAAGCCCGCATCTTTAGCTGCCTGCAAATACCATTTACTCATACAGTTACGGCAAAAACCGGCAAGATTCATCAAATCAATATTCTGCACATCTGTACGTTCTTGCAAATGTGCCACAAGACCTCTGAAAGCAGCGGCTTCTAATTCTGTTTGTGTTTTTTTATCCATAATCAATCTACTCTTTTCGTCAAAAATGTTGGTTTGATACTAACAAAGTTTCTGTATAGTTCACACCATAAGGCTACAGGTAAAACTATGAACGAAGACACACAGAACACCTTCCTGTCGGAAGGCACACAGAACTTTCTACTGACAAATGTAGGTGCCCCCTTTCTTATCGGCCTTGCGGTGGGTTACTTTGCGAAAAAAGCGGCGAAGATTGCCCTTTTTGTTGCAGGCGCGGGTATCGTTTTATTATTCGTCACTGAATACTACGGCTTTACAACCATTAGCGATGAAGGCTTGAAAAACACAACCGACCTCGTTACCAATGGGGTCAAAACATTTGGTGGATTCTTGATTGAACGTCTCTCACAAATCAGTAGTAAGGGGCTAAGCGCAGTTGCAGGCTTCTTTACTGGCCTAAAATTCGGCTAATCAGCGATAACAACCATTGCTCATGATGAGCAATGGTGTGACTACTCGTCAGTAATCACCACTTTTTCAATACAGGTTTCAATATGATCTAATGTGCGCATAATATTGATTTCATCACGATCCTCTGCATACTCGCCATCTAGCCAACGGATCAGATCCGAATAGACGCCGATCGCACCTGTCTTTCCCTTAAAACGCATAATGTAATCACTACGTCCTGGTAATTTATTCATGGAAACAGATTCAATAGAGTGCGCTTTACCAGCGGCTGTCATGAGTTTCTTACAATGTTGCTCATGCTGACTAATACTCTTTTCCAGCCAGCGGTCTTCCATAATCCGAAGTTCCAAGCTCACATCATAATCATCACTATCACTGACTTGATCAAGACATTGAGGGGTAAAGAGTATCTCAGTACGATCGACCATAAAATCTTCAAAAATAGCCTCCTGATAATCAAACACCCCATCAATATGTTTTTTTCTCAGCGTCGTATTTTTATCGACACTCAGAAAGAACAGAATATCTCCCCACCCATCGGTTAAAAACGCTTCTAACTTAATGCCCTGCGAGTGCATATGCTCAATGTGCATTTCTAAAGCCGCAGATTTGAGATGTGGATGGCTATCACTGATAGCACGCAGAAGACGATACAATATATCCAAACGCATGCTACGTCGTTGTAACGATAATGACAGCAGCGCAAAGACATTATCATGATCATTAGATTGGCCCAGAATTTGTAGTGGCAGTGTTATTTCTCGACGATTAAAATGCGGTGGGAAAGCTTCTTTATAAACATGTTGCTCCCGCTGAACATCAGACAAAAATCGCGGCAACGGGCATTTACAGGGCAAACGCACCGAGGTTTTAGAAATGGCAGAGAAACGTCCCAAAGTAACCCAACTCTTCGTTTTAAAAGCAGCGTCTGCATGGACCAAACAGCCCTTATGTTGAATATCTTTATTCTCCCATGGTTTTTTTTGTAAGATATCTGCCAATAACTGTCCATTACGATTTTCGAAAGGACTCTTGAGCTTTTGTTGCAAAGTACGCCCCATCGGGTCTGGCACTGGGTAATAATTGGTAATTGAATGCCGATGAATCATCACACTGTACATCCGCTTGGGCAAAAAACAATCTAATAATGCGCCTTTATTAACGGTCTGGAATTCTTTTTTCTTGTCTGGACTGATATCACCAAAAGCATGCAGCATTTCATTATAAAACCCCGCTTTTGCCTGTCCTCTCGCATGCTGCTTCGGGTTTCGCCGAATGGACAAAAACTGTATCAGGGCTGTTAATAAAACATCTGTTTTTTCATCAAGCATATTATCTTTCGTCAAATCTAAAAGAATATCTAACAAACGCTGTAGCTTCCTCCCTGCAAGCTGTTCAAGTTTCCGCATATTATGCGACTCATGCTTACGGATTTCAGAAAACACGGTATTAATTTTCGTTGCCGAAATATCATCTATACGATCACAAAGCCGCATATAGGAATCACGTAAAAATACTTTTTTATTGAAGTCACGTTCATATCCACTCCCTCGTACCCAGTTCTCCAGGATATTAGCCAAAGGCATATTTCCCTTACCGCTTTTTTGGCTTAGAGAAAAATAAAGAAACACCACCTGGTTGATACATAGGGATAAGCGATGCTCTGGTGATTCGATTTCACGTGCGTAAAACTCCAAGGCTAAGGCAAACAAACCTCTACCCAACTCAACATCCCAGTGCATTTCATAAAATAAGGCTTTAGGATTCAAAGCATGGTGGAGCATATCAATGCTGCGCAAGAGGGAAGACTGATAAGGAATATCATACATATGACGGAACAAATGCTTGGGATGACGCAAGAAATTCCCTGGCGCATTTGGAATAGGCACGGCCTCAATCTCGAGTGGGTAGAGTTCGTTAAAAGCCTCCTCTAATTGATGCTCCTGATAACGCCCTAATGGCTTATTCGCGACACGTTTTTGCACCAACAACTCACGAAATAAAAAATTCTGGAGACGAATATTCAAACGACGCGTAGAGCGCGGAAACTGCTTCTTCCCTTCTTTTTTACAGCCTTCAAACCAATAATCCCTGCCTCGTTCATAGCGCCATTTACTGGTCTTTTTCGTGACCGAAGATTTACTGATAATTGTTACCAGGCTATTACACAATTCAATCCAGACAACCCCTGTCGAGATACGATTCTGCTGCTTGTGATCAATCAGGAAATCCAGCAGATTCTGAGTAACCGTTTCAACACCGTTAATCAGCATCTCATCTAACTCCGACACTTCCTCAGCCTTATTGCTTGCCCTAACCCAGCTTGCCGTTAAACGCAGGCGCAGATACCAGGCAATTTGCTCGTCAAATGGTGCTGTTCCCTGCTCTAGCGCTTCTACCATATCCAGCTTAACGGTACCACCAACATCCAGTTGGTTTTCTAAACCATCCCCAATACGCAATAAATATAAAGCATATAAATACGATGTTCCTTTCACCGAAGCCGCTAAAAAGTCACTCGCTATTTCTCGTATAAAATGCGTACTCTTTTCTCGGAAAGCTTGTATTTCACTATGTTGAGCCGCCCACTCAGAAAGCTCACGCTTTATCTTTACCAATAAGCCGGTGAAATCATCAGAGTGATCAGAAAGAGCCACATCATCCAACTCTTGAAAGACATTATTAATAATCGTTTTTGCAATAGGGTTCGCAATAATAGGCTGTAAATCAGGGCGATCTGGCGTCCAGAAACTTGTATTTACATACCCCACATGCTGCTGTTTACGCTTTTTCTCGCCGACATGGGTTTCATTAAATAACTGATTCACTTTATCGAACATCTGCACATTTGATACACGCTCATCATGCGACCAACCATGAAATAACAACATGGTATGTTTATTCATATCCTCAGGCTGATCAAAATGTGTGAGTAAATGCAGAATATCTCGCTGAATATCGTTGGAACGATTCGCCAGAAAATCCATGAAAATCCCCAAGTCGCGGCGTCGGACGGTACTGGGAGCAGGATTTCTATCAATCCCAAATTCAATCGACTCTGCCATTTGCTGTTTATGATTTTTCAGGATGGATACATAGCGTGCTATATGATGCAAAACACCTTGTCGGAGAATCATAAAAGCAGATTTATCGAGACTCCCTCGATTCACCCCTTCCTTAGTCAACCTTGCTTGCAAAGCACTGCGAGAAAGTGCCAATTTATCCCGCATTATTTGCTGTTTGAGAATTTGTAAAGCATATAAAGCATGATACTGACGGCGTTGCTGTCTAGCCCAGTTGTCTCCTGCCCAAATCATGCCAACAATATGATGAACACGCGCTTTGATTTCCGATTTCTCAACGTTTTCTTCTTCTCGGATATATTCGCTATTCTCTTTTTCATTTTGCGTATTATAAAAACGCATGGCCAAATCAGGTGTCGGGTAACGAATAATCCAATCTTTTAACAATCGAATATCATCTGTACTATCTTTCGAATGCGTTACCGTCTCATGCCAATCTTGTCCAAACAGGTAGGGCTCCTCATAACGCAACGGTAAATACAGAGCGGGAGCGCGTAAACTATGGATAATGTTTTGCTGCAAATGGCGAATCTCCAGCAATAAAATATCCAGTCGATCAACGACATCTAAAAAAGACAAGAGATAGAGTGCATCTTCTGGCTTTGGTGAATTGGATGACATATAACTAAGCTCCTGGTATTCCACCACCGATAACTTCCAGCATCGCCAAGAACACAACCACAGCGACACCTCCCATGACATTTAGCATGACTCTCAACTGCTTAATAGCAAGTTGGATTTGTCGGGATGTAGGGATATCCGTCAGCGCACCTAATATTTGCTGAGGGACGAGATCAAAATGTGATTGATAATAGCCAGAGGCAATTTTGCCTCTCATTTCGTTGAGGTCTTTGAACAGCTTCGTCATATACATAATGCTGATCAAAAACCAACAAATCAGAGCGGGAATAAAAGCATAAGGGTATTTCAACACCATGCTATCCACATCCGCATGCTGCGAATAAAATACCAAAAAAAATATTGCAGAGATAAGCAAGAACAGATAGTTCCCCCATACCGGAGATAATAAAAACCAAAATGCATGATTGACGTTAATCGTCTGTGGACTTTTGGTGACTGACATACCATTTTTCTGATGGTTTTTTTTATTAAAAAACATCTCAAAAAAGGCCATATCCAAAATCACTTCCTGTAAACTTTTAGAACCTTTTGCATATTCAGTTGACTGCCTTGCCCGCCATGCTTGCTTATCCGGTCGCCAAAAAATATGCAGATCCTTATCTGCGGTTTTTACTTTATCTTTAGCTTTTAACTCAATGAGGTGTGGCACACTTAAAAACTGACGATATGCCGTTAAAGGCCACAAGCGCCAAACATCATTTAACACAGGAGGCATGAAGTAATATACGACGCGATAGAAGCCGTAACTGAAGCCCGTAAACAACAGAAAATAGAAAAGATAGTTTTCTAAACAGGTTCCCTCCTGTCCATTTGCACTATGGCAAAACATGGGCTTTTTTAGTGATATACCAAAGATCTTCTTTGCACCTTCCCCTTCTGAAGCAAAGAAAATAGACCAATGCCCTACCGAAAAATACTCCTTCTTTGAACCTATCGGCTTATCGAAACCAATCGTGGGTAATAACATAAAGGCGGCCATCAAAGCGTAGGCTATTAACCATAGACGCACTTTCCCTGTCATCAGATAAAGGCCGTACTGATGTTTAGTTTCATGACCATCTTCAGGGGTATTTTTACCTGGCGGCACGCCATAGCCAGGTGGGGGATAATAAGAGCCCGCAAAACGGCTCTTATGATGTTTGGATAAACTGGAGATGCGCAATACAAAATCGGTTCTGGTACGAAGAAAATCGAATCGCAATAAGAAACGACGCGGCTTTTTTAACCATAACTTACATCGGTTCTTTAGTTTTACATAACGCATGAGCAACCGTTTTCAGTGAAATAGACAAAACCGCTACATAACATCCTGAGATACTATGTATTGGCGTTAAAACATTGTTCGGTTGTTGTTTTTGATGTTGCTGATTGCTGCATTTTCCCAGAACACAGTAATCGATATTATGAGAGAAGAAATACCAACTTATTGTTGGCCTGACTTTTTGTTAAGCCCCCATTAATAATTTAATACTAACCATAAACTGATAAAATAGCTAGCATGACGAGCCATCATTTTCTTTTATCAGGAAAGTATGTGTATAGACGGACTATTTCAAAATAACCTTAAACTCCTTCTGCTCATTACCACGAATCACCACAAGCTGGACACTATCCTTAGGTTTCTTACGATCCATTAATAGTTTTAAATCTGTCATATTCATGATAATTCCACCATCAATACTAACAATCTTATCCTTTGCTTTAATGCCAGCGGCAGCTGCTGCACCCTCTCCTGAAACACGTGTTATTTTCACATGATCTTCAAGTGTCTCAAGCCATACCCCCATCATGCCTTTTTTCGGTAACAAGACTTCATCTGATTGCAATATATATTCACCAATGACAGGGACATCACCTTTTTCATTTTCGGTCATTACTCGTGCATAAGTTTCATTGGGCATTAAACGTGCAAAGTCTCTTGGGATCCCCGCATCATGACTAATATGACCAATACCAGAAAAAACCACCATTTGTGCCTCCGGGTTGGCCTGAAGGAAATCAACGGTATTACTCGCCATCGTCTCATCCCATACCCGTTGCACAGTGATAAAGCGCTCTATCTGGTCTTTAGGCAGATCATGCATCGCAAAAACTTTATCCAACTGTTTTTTATATTCTGCTGTCGGAGGACTAATCTCTTTGGGCAGTTTCAAGCGATCTTCTTTGGACAAGCCATCCAAGCCCTTTTCACTGACTTTTCTGGTCACTTCGACAGGAGCATTCAGCGCAATAACCGGTAGTTGATTAGCACGCGCATAATTCATAATGGGGCGGTATAATCGGTAGTCGAACTTCCAGCGTTCATAGTATTCAGTTCGACGTAACATCTCGGTTTCATCAATTTTACCTAAGACAAAATCATCCAATACCCCCTGAAAGCCTTGTTGAAACCATTCAACACCAATGCCTATTTTGGGGTTTCTGGCATGCATTTCTTTTAAGATAGTCAACTGAGTAAGATGATGATCCATTCGGGTGTGTTGCTCACCAACAAATACCACACGACGCTTCGCCAGATCCTTAATCATATCGGTGTAACCGATCTTTTCACCACTGCCGCTCTTAATTTGTTTAATTGTGTCACTATGTGTCGCTAACACAGGTTCCTTTTCAACGGCGGCATAGCCAATCGTCAGCAATAAAACTGTCAAAAACCCACCTGCCGATAACATCAATGTCTGTGAAAATTTCATGGTGATTCGGATCTCAAATAATAGAAGTTATAATATCTTTATAAAAAATTGTTCTGATTTACAAATTTATCAAAGTCATGCAGATTTACACACTTATAATAATTGTACGTCAAATCGGACTCAACCACAGTGACACTGAAAATAATATGCCTATATCCAAAGCACCGTTCATACATTTATTCGTCTGGGTTTTCTGCCTGGTATCTGGCTACGCCTTTGCTCAAACAAATGTCATTCATCATGAACTGACCATAACCCCAGAAATATCAGAAGGGAAGCTCACCGTTGATGACAAAATCACAATTCCCGATCAACTCACCTCTCATCACTTTGATTTTGCGCTCAACAAAAACTTCAGCGTTCATTACCAGGGAAAACCACTAACACCCTATCGTAAAACGCGTTCTCATACGCACTATCGCGTTCGCATGGCACCAGAACAAAAACAAATAGCACTGAACTACTCTGGCGATATTCCCTCAACCCCACAATGCCAATGGACTAGGGAAACCTGCTCCCTACTCAATAAAGACGGTATTTTCCTAGGCCCGGGTTTAGCTTGGTATCCCATTCATCATAGCGGTTTGCAGACCTTCAACTTACATGTTGCTTTGCCTGAAAAATGGCGCAGTCTTTCGCAAGGCATGGAAACCTCACCCAATCATTGGCAAGCCGATAAACCACAAGATGCCATCTATCTGCTGGCGGGTAAATTCCATGTTTATGAAAAACCCGGCAAGACCGCCAAAGCCATGGTGTACTTACTCTCGGACGATGAAGCACTTGCTCAGAAATATCTAAATGCTACCGAACAATACCTCAGTAGCTACTCGGAGCAATTAGGCGCATACCCGTATGGAAAATTTGCCACTGTCGAAAGCTTCTGGGAAAGTGGTTGGGGCATGCCCTCGTTTACCTTGCTCGGTTCACGAGTATTGCGTCTGCCCTTTATACTCTATACCTCGTTCCCACATGAAATTTTGCATAACTGGTGGGGCAATGGCGTGTATATCGATTCTGCACAAGGCAACTGGTCAGAAGGGCTTACAGCTTATCTAGCAGACCATGCTCTCAAAGAACAACGAGGCAAAGGCGCAGAATATCGTCGTGATGCCTTACAAAAATACGCAACCTTCGCCAAGCAGGATAACGACTTTCCCATCAGCGAATTCCGTTCCCGTCATAACAATGTCACGCAAGCTGTTGGTTACAGTAAATTGCTGATGGTGTATCACATGATTCGTAAAGACATGGGCGACGAGGCTTTCTTTCAAGGCTTGCAAAACTTCTTCAAACAATACCAATTTCAATACGCCACCATGAATGAGTTATTGGCAACGCTCTCGCAAGTGGCCAAAAAGGATTTGCTCTCAGAATATGCGCAATGGCTCACGCAAACCGATGCGCCGACTCTTAGTATCAACACTTGGAAACAGATTGATAAAAATGAAATCGAGCTAAACTTGGCGCAACGATCCTCGCAATCGCCTTTCAAACTCTCCGTGCCTGTGCATTTCTATCAGGACGATGCCTTGTTAGAAACTCAGCAATTGAAATTAGACAAGGCAGAACAAGGCTACACGCTCACATTCCCAAAGAACACAACACGCCTAGCCATTGACCCTGAGTTTGATGTGCTTCGCAAACCTTCCGCACAAGAAATTCCTGCATCCTTGCATCGCTTTCGTGATCGCACCGCAAAAGCCATTAGCATTACGCCAAATGCTGAGAATAAGGATATGTGGAAAAAACTGGGGGAAGAACTTACGCGCAATAATAAACGATACTATTCGCTAAAAGAAGGCCAAACAGCAGATACAGAACATGTCATTTTCCAACTCGGTTTAGCAACAAACGCTACAGCTAAACACGGCAAACTCCAGATCACAGAAACAGAGTACCAACTCGGAGACCAAAACTACGCTCGTAATAAACATAGCCTGATTTTCATAGATCATAAACCCGAACACGCTGCCAACATCGCCATCGAAGCCCCTGATGAGCAACAAGCCAGAACACTCTTTCGCAAAGCAGTTCACTATGGAAAATACAGTTATCTCATATTCGATGAAAACGGTAAAAATGTCGCAAAAGGACAGTGGGACATCAGTAATAGCCCTCTACAAATCAACCTGAAAACAGGAGCCGTGGACTAGTCCACGGATAAAACCTCTAAATGTTCATAATAAAGCCTGACACTTTTATAGCAATCAACCATATAACTACTAGAAATTTTCGCAGACAAGTCTGCGATTCCTGCTATGAACATATCTCGACATGTCAATCACCCCACACACATCTACATAGATAATACTAACTACTTCATAAGCGCGGCCATTTTCGAACACAAAAAGCTCTTAAGCGATAATCTCAAATCATTGCTTGTAAAATTATTTCATGAGGTATTTGCAGAATATGAATGGTCTTTAGATGCATGGGTGGTTTTAGATAATCACTATCACCTTTTGTGCAAAAGCAAACGGGGTAAAGATATGAGCCGTATTATTGCCAAAATCCATAACCAATCAGCACAAGCCATCAAAGCAGAGCATTCTATAAATACAAAAGTTTGGGCTAATTATTGGGATTATTGCCTGCGCAACGATAAGGAGTACCACGTTCGATTATGCTATTTGCTCAATAACCCGTATAAACACGGCTATGTCAGCGATTTACATGATTGGGAATGGTCAAGCTTTCATAAATACTACGAAGACTTGGGAGGCAAACAGCTTCGTAAACAATTCCATGAGCATTCTGATTACAGAAATTTAGACTTAGAAGGAACGGTAGACTAATCTACGGAATCATCGTCACTGATTCTTCGCAGCTCAAGCTGCGGCTCCTAATTATGAATAATATTTTCACCAGCATCCCAGATAATTTACCTGCTGAGCTATTCGAAACATTAGCTTCATCAGAAACGATAAAAATCGAACGCATCGTTTCCCGTGGACATATAACACCTGAAGGCGAATGGTACGATCAGGAGTGGCATGAGTGGGTGGTATTACTTGAAGGTGAGGCTCGATTGGATTTTGCTGATCAGGATGAGGAGTTGTTAGTTAGCCAAGGTGATTATGTCCTGATTCCTGCACATCAGAAGCACCGTGTTGTTTTTACTTCCAAGAATGAAGATACGATTTGGTTAGCGGTGCATTTTAAGGGTGAAATCACGTCTTAGTGTTAGCTAAGGACTAGCGACGTAATAAAGAAATCCAACGCCATACGTTGAGCAAACTAGTGAGTGATGCTGCCACATAGGTTAATGCCGCCGCTTTTAGGATACTTTCCACCGCTTGATGATCCTCTTCATGGATATAGCCTGTTTTGAGAATAGGCAATGCTTTACCAAAACTGGCATCCCATTCAACAGGCAGCGTGACTAAATGCACCAAGGTCGCTCCTGCAATACTCACAAATCCACCGAGCATAAATAATAAACCCACGACTGGACTGCGAGAAACCACAGCCATAACGGGCATCGCTATCATCAAGGCTGAACCTAATTTCTCGGATTTTTGCGCAATTCTAACAAGCTTACTGCGTAACAATAATTTACTTTCTTTACGTTGGTGTTGAATAGCATGCCCCACTTCATGGGCTGCAACCGCTACTGCTGTTAGTGAATTATCCCGATAGTTATTCGGCGATAAACGAACCACTCTTTCATCGGGGTCATAATGATCGCCTTGCTCTGTTTCTTCGACGGGCACATCTTGCATATCGTATTTATCAAGCAGATGACGCGCGAGCTCACCTCCCGTTCCAGGGATATGTGATTGTTTATGCGCATGCTTTTTGAAGGTGCGTTTCGCCCACCATTGTGGCCCATATACCACGACTAGAAACAATACGATGATAAGAATAATATGCATACGTGGAGCTTACGCTTTCGTCTATTGCGATAACAGTATCATGAGTAAATATACGTTTATCTAATCAAGGAGTTTTCCCTAGGTTGATGCCATTTTACTTTTGAGAAAGCGCGCAGCAGAGCCAATCAGCGGCAATGATTCGTAAATAGACTCCGCCGGATCCCAGTAATCAATATGCTCTATGGCTAAGCCATTGTCATCAAACATCACCTTGCTACTACCTTGCCACTCAAAGGCTTGTCCACGTTTGGTTTTAAAGGAGAAATCCCAAACCAAGAGCAATACATCCTCTTCAGTGCTTTCGGTTTGCGCTGCATGCCGGACAACAAATTGTGGGTTCATTGTGGTTTCAAACATATGTTCAAAAATGTTCTGAATTTTTTGCGAACCAATCACGTCATTGAAGGGGTCTTTGAATCTCGCATCTACAGCAAAGAGTTCAGGAATCTTTGATAAGTGTTCTGCTTTTAGTTGTACGAAGTAGGCAATATAGTCTTTATGGTGTGGTTTCATAATGGGTATCAAACAGATAAGAATAACGTAATAATGGTAGTTTCTATATACAGCGAAAACATGCTTTAGCTGTTCAATTGTAGTTTGCTTTCAGTAATCACGCTATTAAGCGCTCATTACTTGTTGCTTACATCTTTATAAAGCTTATTGATCACTAAAGGTATTTATTCGCTTTTTGCTAATAACTGCTAAACTCTGCGCCATTATTCAATAAAAACATGGAATCCTCATGAAGAAATCCTATCTCGCGGTAAGCCTTATTGCGGCACTTTCACTCTCAGCTTGTAACGATGATGGTGGAACTAGCTCAGCTGATACAAAACTCGAAACTACAGTACAAAAAGTCAGCTACGGCATTGCTCACAACTTTACTTCCAATATCAAAGAAGAAGGTTTGAACCTAGATATGGCGGCTTTCCAGAAAGGGATCGATGATGGCAAAGCAAGCAAGCCATCTGCCATTACGGATGAAGAATTAATGGAAGCTATGCAAGCTTTTGAAGCAGAATTAAAAAAGAAAGACGAAGCTCTTGAGGCAAAAGCTTCAGCTGAAAACATGACGGCTGGTGCAAACTACCTTGCTGAGCATGCTAAAAAAGAAGGCGTGAAAGTAACCGAGTCTGGCATTCAGTACAAAGTGCTTACCGCATCAGGTTCTGGCAAAAAGCCTACAGCAACCGATACCGTTGAAGTCCACTATCGCGGCACATTAATCAGCGGCAAAGAGTTTGATAGCTCATACTCTCGTAACAAACCCACCTCATTCCCTGTTAATCAGGTCATTCCTGGTTGGACTGAAATGCTGCAACTCATGGATGTGGGCGATAAAGTTGAAGTGGTTATCCCCTCTGACAAAGCGTACGGCAAACAAGGCGCAGGGGCAGATATCGGCCCGAATGAGACATTGATTTTTGAAATCGAGCTTCTTGCTATCAAATAAATCCTTACCCTTTTCCCTGATCACTCTTGTGATCAGGGAAATTACCTCCTCAATAATTATCCCACTCCGGCTGTTCGCCAATTTCTTCTTTTAGAAAATCAATAAACGTCCTTACCTTCGCCGACAAATAGCGTCGTGATGGGTAGATTGCGTAAATGCCTAATGCTGGTGGAGAATAATCAGTCAGAATTTCTTGTAACTTTCCTGATTTTAACGCTGCACCAGCGATAAAAGTTGGTGACAAAGTAATCCCTAGACCAGCCACTGTTGCGGCATGCAAAATCTCCCCATTATCCGAAATCAAGCTACCATTTACTTTGACCAATTCTGTACCTTTTTCTCCAGAAACAGTCCATTGATTGGGGGATCTGACGTTACTGTATATCAAACAGTTATGGTCTTTCAGGTCGCTAGGAAATTGTGGTTCTCCATGAATTTTTAAATATTCTGGTGAGGCACAAAACACGGCGCGTGAAGGGGCGATTTTACGCGCAATCAAACTGGAATCCTCCATTGGCGCGATACGAATCACTAAATCGTAACCTTCTGCCACAATATCAATGATTCGATCAGCCAACTGAATATCGACTTGTACCTTCGGGTACCGCTTCAAGAACTTTGGCAGCAGACGATTCAGATGCAAAATGCCGAATGATGTGGGAGCACCAATAAAAAGCGTTCCCTCAGGCTCAGAAGTTTGTCGCGCGGTAAGGTTTTCAATTTCAGCCATGTCTTCTAGCACAACTTTACAGCGTTCGTAGTAAGTTCTACCCACTTCAGACAGACTCACTTTGCGTGTTGTTCGATTCAGAAGTCGCGCTTTGAAATGCGTTTCCAGCTGAGCAATCGCTTTGCTCACCTGTCCTCGAGAAAGATTCATACGCTCAGCCGCCCCCGTAAAACTTCCGCGTTCTGCGACCTCGACAAAGATATGCATATTGCCTAAAACATCCATATTGATTCCTAATGTGAAACAGTCTGTCTCACATTATGCTATTTATTCATCCATAAGAGAACAATACACTCTAGACATCATAACTAAAGGTATTGGCTATTCGTATGAGATTAGGCAACACAACAAACCACTTTGGCTGGATAAGCATATTGCTACATTGGATACTTGCCCCATTGTTAATCGGTATGTTTCTCCTAGGTGATTACATGGTTGATCTTGATTATTACCACCCTTGGTACCACGATAGCTTGCAATGGCATAAAGCCCTTGGGGTTATAATCATGACCATCATGTTATTGCGGTTTATCTGGAATCGCCTTCAAGCGAAACCAAAACCACTACAAACCGACCATCTATTACAAAACCGTTTAGCCACCCTTGGACATTGGTCACTCTATTTATTGATTTTTGCACTGGGTATCAGCGGTTATTTGATTTCAACAGCCAAAGGACAAGGCATTGATATATTCAGCTTCTTCGAACTACCCGCCCTACTTCCTGACAATGCCGAACGCGGGGAATTAGCCGGTAAAATACATGAAGTGATTGCCATCAGTTTCATAGGCTTAGTCATTATCCATGCACTTGCAGCATTCATTCACCATTTCTACTATAAAGATAACACGCTAAAACGTATGTTAGGACGCACCTCATAAACAGCGTGCATGAATGAATTGTCGTGACCTTACACTTATTGAAATAACTCGGAGAACCTTATGAAAATAAAAACACTCGCCACTACCCTCTTACTTAGCAGTAGCTTGTTAACAACGTCGATGGTACAAGCAGCTGATTACATTCTGGATACGAAAGGCATGCATGCCTTTGTCCAATTCCGTGTTCAACACCTTGGTTATAGCTGGCTCTACGGACGTTTTAACGAGTTCGATGGGAAATTTAGCTACAACGAAAAAGCCCCTGAGAAAGCGACGGTTAGCGTTACCATTAACACAGCTAGCGTAGATTCAAATCATGCTGAAAGAGACAAACATTTACGCAGTGATGATTTTTTAAATGTTGAAAAGCATCCAAAAGCCACTTTCGAGAGTACTAGTTATAAGCCTAATGGTGATGGTACTGCAACGCTTGAAGGGAACTTAACATTAAACGGTGTGACTAAACCTCTGTCACTTGCGGTATCAGAGATTGGTGCAGGCGATGACCCATGGGGTGGTTATCGACGTGGTTTTGAAGCAACAACTAGCTTCAAGATGGCTGATTTCGATATAACGAAAAACCTAGGTCCTGCTTCGACAGATGTTGAAATGACATTATCTATCGAAGGCATTAGGCAGTAACTCCATAAAAAAAGCCCCATCCTCCCTGTGAGATTTGCCCGAATTTATTCGGGCATTTTTTTGCTTGCCTACTGTCTCCTAATCAACTGACAAAGCCCTGCAAAATATTCAGGTAAATGACGGCAGAATCTACTGTGCTAATCTTAGACAACTCTCCTGTGCCTGTTTGCAGGCTTTATCCTAGCTGCAAAAGAGCACTTATCTACAACAAGGAAATCAACATGCTGAAATGGAACGATGTTCTAGCCTTCGCAGAGAAAGGCAATCCGACGCCAGACCGTACTATTACTAAAACAGAAGAAGAATGGAAGGCACAGCTCACTGAAGAGGAATATTATGTTACTCGGCAAAAAGGCACAGAACGCGCTTTTAGCTCAGAGATGTGTAGCTTATTTCAAGCAGGTAGATATGCCTGTGTTTGTTGTGACACTGAGCTTTTTAATTCTGGAGAAAAATTCGAATCGGGTACAGGCTGGCCATCCTTCACACAACCTGAAAAAGAGAATGCGGTTGCCTATAATGCTGACCACTCACATGGTATGACTCGCGTTGAAACTGTCTGTAATACCTGCGACGCCCATCTTGGGCATGTATTTCCTGATGGACCAAAACCTAGTGGCTTACGCTACTGCATCAATGCAGTATCTCTAAAGAAAATTAGTGATTAACATCTATGTATAAAGAAGGATGGAAAGAACCGGGCTTTCCACCCTTCTCACCATCACGCTATGGACTTACTTTACGACGGCTCGCCCTTGCCGAATCCAACCTGTAATACCATGCTTCACGTTATAAACGTTTTTATAACCTAACTGCTGAACCAACGCTTGGCTAGCCGCTTTTGTTCGACTACCTGTACGACAAATCAATGCCACTTTATCGCCCGGCTTCACTAACGATGTAAACTCAGGCACGAATGATTGATTTAGTGCGCCACTTTGGAGGAAGAACGTGATTTTTTTACTCCCTTCTACAACCCCTGTTGATGCCCACTCTTCAGGGCGACGAATATCAATTAATGTAACGCCCTCTTTAACCATTTGTTCAAGGGTTGCATTATTAATATTATTGTACCCCCCCTTTTGTGGCACCGGCGCTTCAACCTGTTCATTTGATGTTGCTTTATCTTCTCCACAACCCACCATCGTTAGGCCTAACATTAGCATTGCTGATGCCAACAAAATATTCGTCTTTTTCATAATGGTTCCTTCAATATATTTATATAAAGTCATTTGAGAATTTTGCTTCATTCACATTCGCCCCTAGAGAATGTAATAAGCGATTTATCTAATACGATTGCACTAGAAATCAGGATTCAAAAAAAACGCCACTAAATGCGGCGTTTTTTTACATTTTATATCATTAAGCAATGATGCCTAACGATATACATCACATAAAGGCTAAAGTTTCAAAGCCGTCATACCGCGTGCGATACCTAAGGCACCAGAGCGTACAACTTCCATCACGTTATGAGACTCCATCGCATGCAGGAAAGCTTTGACCTTACCTTGATCACCTGTCACTTCAACGGTGTAAGTCGTTTTGCTTGAATCAATAATACGCGCACGATAAATATCGACAACGCGCTTGATTGTTTCAAATTCAACACTGTTTTCCGCTTTGACTTTAACTAATAACAGCTCACGCTCAACGCTATCATGCTCAGCCAGATCCATAATCTTAACCACTTCAATCAGCTTGTTTAACTGCTTTTTGATTTGATCAATGATTTGCTCATTGCCACGTGTCACAAGTGTCATACGCGATAGCGTTGGATCATCAGTGGCAGCAACGCTCAGTGACTCAATATTATAACCACGTGCTGAAAATAAGCCTGCTACTCGAGACAAGGCACCTGATTCATTCTCCAGAAGAATTGAAATAGTATGTCGCATCATTTATTACACCAAAATCATTTCGTTCTGCCCTGCGCCGGCAGGGATCATTGGATATACATTACCTTCTTTTTTAGTAATGAAGTCCATAAATACCAAGCGATCTTTCAATGCCAGTGCTTCTTTTAAAGCGCCTTCAACATCGCTCGGCTTCTCAATACGCATACCAACATGACCGTAAGCTTCTGCTAACTTCACGAAATCCGGCAATGCATCCATGTATGATGAGGCATAACGCTTCTGATAGAAGAATTCCTGCCACTGACGCACCATACCTAAATAACCATTATTTAGATTGATTACCTTGATTGGCAATTGGTATTGGGTACAGGTTGCAAGCTCCTGAATACACATCTGGATACTGCCATCACCTGTGACACAGGCAACCGTTTCATCAGGATGTGCAAGCTGTACACCCATCGCAGATGGTAAGCCGAAGCCCATCGTGCCAAGGCCACCCGAGTTAATCCAGCGGTTTGGCTTATCAAAACTGTAATATTGCGCAGCCCACATTTGGTGCTGTCCAACATCAGAAGTTACAAATGCATCACCAGCAGTTAGCTCCCAAAGCTTCTGAACAACATATTGTGCTTTGATTTCTTTATCGTCTTGCTCGAACTTCAAACAATCCATTGCACGCCATTCATCGATCTGTTTCCACCACTCTGCTAAAGCATCTGCATCTGGCTGTGTTCCACGCGCTTTAATTTCATCTATCAAAGCAGGTAGAATATTTTTGATTTCGCCCACAATAGGCACATCAACAAAAACATTCTTTGAGATTGAGGATGGGTCGATATCCATATGGATAATTTTTGCATCCGGACAGAATTTCTCAATATTACCTGTTACTCGGTCATCAAAACGAGCACCAATCGCAACCACAAGATCAGACTTGTTCATCGTAAGGTTTGCTTCGTAAGTACCATGCATACCTAGCATGCCGATAAATTGCTTATCAGATGCAGGATAACCACCGAGCCCCATTAATGTATTGGTGACAGGGTATCCCAACAGGCGTGAGAACTCAGTCAACTCGTTCGCTGCATTCGAGAGAATAACGCCACCACCGGTATAGATAACCGGCTTCTTTGCTGCTAACAACAAATCGACTGCATCTTTAATCTGCTGCGGCTCGCCTACAACGACAGGGTTGTATGAGCGAATATGCACCTTTTCCGGATAGGAAAACTCTGCTTTCTGTGCCGTAATATCCTTAGGAATATCAACTAATACAGGGCCAGGACGCCCCGTCGTTGCAATATAAAATGCCTTTTTGATGGTTTCAGCAATATCTTCAACACGCTTTACGAGGAAGTTATGCTTTACACAGGGACGAGTGATACCAACAATATCAACCTCTTGAAATGCATCATTACCAATAAGCTCCAGGGGAACCTGTCCCGTAATAACAACCAGAGGGACTGAATCAAGATATGCATCCGCAATACCTGTGACAGCATTTGTTGCACCGGGACCTGATGTCACGAGTGCTACTCCTGGTTTACCTGTTGATTTTGCATAGCCTTCAGCTGCGTGTAGTGCACCTTGTTCATGGCGTGCGAGGATATGAGTGAGTTCACCACTCTCATCTTTCTCTAACGCATCATAAATATGCAATACTGCTCCACCTGGATAACCAAAAATAGTATCCACGTTTTCAGCTTTCAGCGATTCAACGAAAATATCGGCGCCGGTCAATTCCACTGCTTACTCCTGTTCGACCCAAAAGTCACGAAACCCCGCATCTTAATACGATTTCAATACGAATTCATCATAAAGTTGTAATATTCCAATCAATTAATACACTCTCAGCATTAAGGCCAATTTTTTTAATAAAATTAATCACCTATACATTCAGTCTCAAACCTCTCCCTTCAAACTGTAAAAACCCTAAATCCACAGAGAAAGTTGGTGTATAGCCATTTATCAGGTTTTCTTTGTCCATTCTTAATACTGTGCATTTCCTGTATGATGCACACATTACCCATCAATAATAAACTATGAATTATCCACAGATCTCTCACCACGGTGCAGTAACAGGCGTTACAGGCTCATGCCATGAACTTAAACTAACGACAAATGAAAGCGTTTTGATTGATTGCGGTATCTTTCAAGGTTCGGACTATTCGCCACACGGAAAAGCCGACGCTCATCATCTTGAATTAGATTTTCCAATCGACAATGTTAAAGCCTTGATTCTTACACATTGTCACATTGATCATGCAGGACGTATTCCCTGGCTGATTGCAGCAGGTTTCGATGGGCCGATTTATTGTAGCCACCCCACCTCAAAACTTCTCCCCGTGATGCTTGCTGATGCAGCTAAAATAGGGATCACTCGTGATAACCGCATCATTGAAAAGTTGATCGACCGCGTGGAATCACTCGTCCAACCTATCAACTTCAACACTTGGCTATCTATCACCGAAAGTTTGAGAATCAGGCTCCAACGCGCTGGACATATTCTTGGCTCGGCTTACGTAGAATGTGAAGTTAATAACGATGCCGATAAACGCATCATCTTTTCAGGAGACTTAGGCGCACCTCATGCGCCGTTACTACCCGCAGCCAAATCCCCACAACAGTGCCATACCTTAGTCATTGAAAGCACTTACGGACATAAGCGACATGACGACAGAACAAAAAGACAAGAACGATTACGCAATGTCATCGAACACTGCTTCAGAAATCAAGGTGCGGTACTCATCCCTGCATTTAGTTTGGGCCGTACTCAAGAGTTGATGTATGAATTTGAACAAATCATTCATGAGAATACTGAACAATGGCATAACATCGATATTGTTCTCGACTCGCCACTTGCCGGGCGTATCACCAACGTTTACCGCGAACTACGCCCTTACTGGGACGATGAGGCACAAGATACACTTGCAGAAGGCCGCTACCCTTTAACTTATAAGCAGGTGATCTGTGTCGAAACCCATGACCAACATAAAAAGATGGTCAAATTCCTTTCTAAAACTGCACGCCCAACCGTTGTGATTTCTGCTAGCGGCATGTGTAATGGTGGACGTATTACCGACTATTTGAAAACGCTACTACCTGATAAACGCACTGATATTATCTTCACTGGCTATCAGGCTCGCGGTAGTATCGGCAGGCAAATACTAAAATACGGCCCAAAACATGGTTTCGTAGAAATTGATGAGGAGCGAATTTCGATTAATGCCAATGTTCACCTCATCGGAGGGTATTCCGCTCATGCAGACCAACAGGATCTCTTAGATTTCGCAATGAATATCGGTCAAGGCCCGAATGATATTCGCATTGTCCATGGCGACGATGATGCCAAACAAACCCTCAAACAAAAAATGGAAGATGAAGTTCCTTCAGCTACTGTTAGCATTCCAAGAAAGTAAACCGTTATAACGCAAGTAACTCACATTGATTTTTACCAAAAAAAACGGGATCACTTAGGTGATCCCGTTTTAATCAATACAAATATCGTTCAGCGCTTAACTGCCAAAGATATCTGCTGTGATGTTATGCAACCAGCTGTGTGCATACGCTACTTCACGCTTACGCTGTTCAGCAGATGCATCACTAGGTGTTAAACCGCCTGCAACCTTAACGATCTTAGAACCATCTTTTGCTAGACGATATACAGCAGCCACTGAAATACCATAGTCTTTACCAACTACTGAGTAACACGTGTTGACGTAAGAAGGTGTACCTGGCTCTTTACCGTTAAGTAACGCAGCGATTGCAGCAGCACATACTTTCGCTTCAGAGTTCGCGGCATATCCAGACTTAGGAAGACCTTTAGCAATTGCCGCATCACCAAGAACGTGAACGTTTTTATGAATCGTAGATTCAAATGTATCCAAAGCAATTGGACACCAACCCATGTCATCAGTAAGGCCCGCATCTATTGCAATCTGACCAGCTTTCTGAGCAGGTATCACGTTTAATACATCACCTTTAACTTCTTCACCGAATGCAGTTGTTACAGAATTTGCACCTGCATCAACTTTAACAACACCCGCTTCTTCAGCTTCACCGTGCCATTCGATCATTGAGTTATCAGTTTCATAACCATAAAGATCTTTCCAGCCTTGAGTGAATAAGCCCATCTTCGAGAACTTAGGCTTAGGGTCAAGAATGATGATCTTTGACTTAGGCTTTTCACGCTTTAAGTAATCAGCAATCTGAGAGGCACGCTCGTATGGACCAGGAGGACAACGGAAAGGATTGGGTGGTGGCGCCATAACGACTGTTCCACCATCTTTCATTGCCTCTAGTTGGCTACGTAGTGTCGTTGTCTGTGTACCAGCTTTCCACGCATGTGGAATTTTTTCAGCAACCTCAGCATCATAACCTTCGATAGTGTCATAATTAAAGCTGATACCAGGAGCTACGATACAACGATCGTAGTCAAATGATTCACCACCTTTAGTAGTTACTTTCTTAGCAGCTGCATCGATACCAGTAACCATGTCTTTAACAACATTAACACCAGCAGATTTAAGACCTGCATAACCGAACTTGATAGAATCAATCTCACGGTTACCACCAATTACTTCGTTACTTAGGTAACAGGTATAGTAGTGTTCATTTGGCTCAATAACCGTTACATCAATGCCTTCATCAGCAAGCTTTAAGTAACGTGCAGCTGTAGCACCAGCAGTACCACCACCAACGATAACAACTTTCTTAGACGCGCCTAACACAAGAGAAGGTGCACCAAGAGCTCCAGCTGCGGTAGCTACGCCAACGCCCTGAACAAATTTTCTACGACTAATATTTGTACTCATCTTGATTATCTCCTCCGATTACTTGGCATAGAAAGCAAGTAGATCTTTCAACCCTTCTTCGCCTTCCTTGTCCATCATTGTCTTTAACTTTTTAGCCATTTTCTTTGGCATCTCACGATCGCCAGAGGTAAAATCAGCTAGGGTCGCAGCAAGGTATGGAGACCATTGTCCTGTCAAGATACCTGAGTCATCGTCGGCGAGTGTTCCGCCTTCAGAGTGACACTTCTCACAATACTTTTCGTGGTGTTTTGCACCTTTATCAGCATCGCCTTCTACTTTTTGACTGGTAGCAGCAACAAACTTTTGACCGGCAAAGTATTCAGCCATCTGCTCAAATTCTTCAGTAGAGTAGCCAGTAGCGATACGGTTCATGATAGTACCTTTGGTATCACCACTCTTGTATGCTTCCATGACTTCTATGAAGTATTCAGGAGAAAGACCTCCGATAGTCGGTGTTGCAGGACCTTTACTAGATCCATCAGGGCCATGACAGCCAGCGCATGTATAAGCCAACATCTCTGTTGTCGCACCAGTTAACAACTCTGGCCCTTCTTTTTTTTCTTCAGCAATAGCTGCTTGTGAAATACATAAAGCCAATCCCATTATCAGGGTTGCTCCTTTACGGAAACTACTCACGATATGATCCTCCTCATTCGGTAGTTAGAAACTTACTTAAGTTTAGAAATTTGGTTAGGACATACATAGATTTAGTAAGCCCCGTCATTGACCAAAATCAAGAACATAGTATCCAAAAAGCCACACTATGTATAGTCGGCAGAAAAAATAATTCACAAAATGATGTTTTTTTAATTAATTTCTTTTATCCTCACAACCAACCTCCTGAACGAAAAAAATCACACCCAACTTATTAATTTTTATCATATATTGCAATTCTCAAAAAATCATATCAGCTGACAAAAACGTTTTTTCTTACCTAACATCTCTTGATTGTATTTTTACAACATAAGCTTAACTTATAGACCTATTAATCAAATCTTCACTCATCATCGTAGTAATAATCATAGGCATTAAGCATCTCTGACGTAAACTTCCAAGCGTCATCCTGAGACAAACCACTATTCTTAGGGAAAACAATCTTCACATATAAATCTGCTTTGTATTGCTTCTTTAATGCATTTAGTCTTTGTTTCAACTGACTTTTTGTGAAAGCTTTAAAAGCTTTTTTCCCTGGTTCCTGCAAACGATAAGTCTTTCTTCCCGACACCTGCGAAAACTCGACCTTGACAACCTGCTTGTTCTTTTCAGATCTCGCTGGTCGTAAGAGCTTTTGATATTTGGTATCCAATTCATCAAACTCCCCCTGCAAACTAGCCAATTGCTCATGCCCATCTTGCTCCTTCTCCCTGAGCCTCTGAATCGTTTTCTCATGTTCTGCTAGTTGCTCAGCTGTTTCCATCTTTTCTTTGGATAGTTTCGCTATTGATACAGAAGAAGCTTGGAATTCACTTTCTTTGGTGTGTAGCTGCTGCTTGACGGAATCCAATTCAGTTTGCTGATCCGTTAACTGCTGAGTTGTTGTCTTCATACTACTAGTCACAGCGTTTAAACGCTGTGTCACATCAGATACTTGCTGTCTCTGATTCTGTAATTGTGCATTAGTCTGCGTTAATTCAGTCTGCACCGTTTGATATTGTTCTCTTGATGATTCCAACTCGGCCGTTTGTTTAGCTATAAATGCTTCTAAACGCGCTAAACGTTGCTCTAGGGTTTCATTTTCCCGTTTCTTATTTTGCAGAACTTGTAGTGCCGACTGTGCCTCACTTGAGGCCTGCTGCTCAGCCTCCATACTCACGCGTAGATTATTCATTAATTGCCAGTTATTAAGAATAACAGCTACTGCAATAAGCAGAAAGGTCATAACAATGACCATCATAATATCGGTAAATGAAGGCCAAAAACTTTCCTCACCACCCTGCTCTTGGTAAATGTCCGTATTGGGAAAGCCGTAGGAATTCATGACTCACTCTTTTCATCAGGTAGACGGAAGCCTTTACGTACTAATTCTTTTATCTCATGCATATTGTCATCTACCCGATTCACCTGACCATGCATACTTGCAACCGCATTTTGCAAACCCTGTCCCGCATCAATAAATTGTTTTTCAACTATCTGTAATTGATCCGCCGCTTCACGCAAAGCAATCGTCAACTTTGCCACATCTCTAACAATCGACTGCTCTGTATAAGTGATTTGCGGCAAAATATAGAGACTCGTTACTTCTTCAATATTACTTAGCAACTTGATTTTGACGTCATTTAAACGCAGGAAAAAATAGGCGTAAGCGATATAACAAACAATAGCCGTTATCGTGGTACTCAGAGCTGTTGACATCCCCCCGATAATAACACTCATTTGACTCATACTTTCCGGTGAGTCCAAGATCCCCGACGCCCCTACCAGAGCAATAGATAGCGAAACAACCGTTCCAAATACCCCGGTTAAGATGAGTATATTGTTCACAAAACGAATCAAGGTAAGACGAGAACTTTCACTGGCATTCAAACTAGCCGCAAGCGCTGCTTGATTGATGGGGGCGTTTTGCTGATTGATCCAACGAATCTTTTCATAACGTACGACAGCTAATGCTGAACCAGGTAACGAAGAAGCGGGACGAGTGACTTTATCCCGTAAATTTTCTGTTAGCTGATTAATAATTTCTTGCTCTCTGGCATAGCGCATCAACACCATCATGATGCGAAACAGTCCAAAGACAAAGAGCGTAAGAATAAGGCCATTGAGCATAATACCCATGCGTGACAACTCACCTGCCTCGTATAAACTAAATAAACTCTTCTTCTGCATGAGCAACAAGGTTGCAACCAGTAGAACAAAGATGAGCATTTGAAAGAGTACGCTACGTACGCCAGCGCTACCTAAAACTTTATGTGATGATGCTTTATACATGTTATTAACTCATTAGAGAGAGTAGTTATGAAACCAAAAGAGAGCCCACCTCTAGTATCAGAAGTGTTCAGTAAAACCCATTTTACACGATTAAGGTGATGTCCTTTTTAGAGGCTCCCTTGCATGTATTTCTACAGGGTTCATCACTTCCAACGATTTACTATCTTGAATCCCCAGTTCTGTGAACCTCTTCACTCCAGGAAGAACTGATCGTTCCAACGAGCCCAAGGTCTTATTATAGTTTTCAGACGTACTATTGATGCTCTTCCCTAATCGAGCCATATGCTCAGTTAGGGTAGCCATCCGTTTGTAGATATCTTCACCCAAACGCTGAATATGCTGTGCATTTTTTGAAAGAGCAACCTGCTTCCAGCCAAATGACACCGAACGTAACAAAGCAATCAAGGTAGAAGGTGATGCTAAAATAACTTTTTTATCCATTGCCTCTTCAAGCAGTTTTTTATCATATTCCAGAGCCGCACCTAGAAACTGTTCACCTGGCACAAACAACACCACAAAATCTGGAGATTGCTTGAACTGCTCCCAGTATTTTTTTGCAGACAACTCATTAACATGGTCGCGTACAATTTTGGCATGACGTTTATATTCTTTCAGTCTGTGATCAGCATCATCAGTCTGCGTTGCTTCCAGATAGGCATCTAGAGGTGTTTTCGCATCCACAATTAATACCCGATCATCTGGCATAGTTACCACAAGATCGGGGCGAATCACTCGATTATTGCTATTATCATGAGCTTGCTCAACAAAATCACATTGCTCAACCATACCCGCCATTTCTACTAGGCGTTTAAGTGTAATCTCCCCCCATTGCCCTCGTACTTCTGGGCGTTTTAAGGCAGAAACCAAACGATGAGTTTGATCGCGTAATTGTACCTGCTCTTCAGATACTGCGCGCATTTGTTCACTCACACGACCAAAGCTTTCCTGCCGATCTTTCTCAATATCGAAAACCTGTTTACGCGATGCATCAAGTGCGTGCTGCAAAGGTTGTATCATTTCACGAATGGAATGTTCTTTGCCCTCCAGTTCATGCTGAGCATGATTGTGAAAACGCAACAAGGTCTCTTGTGCTAACTGCAAAAACTGTGAATTATTTTCTCTGAGCGCATGCTGGGAAAGTGCTGCGAAAGAATTCTGCATTTGCGCAATAGTTTGTTCATGCAGCTTAGTCTGCTCTTCATTAACACGCCTTTCCGCCTCCGACTCTACAGTCAAGAACCGTAACCGCTCTCTTGCTGTGCTCAAAGGTACGGCATATAGCAACCATGCTATTGCAAACCCAAGCAAAAACATGATGACAGCTACAATAATGACAAAGGAATCATTATTGATAGTCACTGGCTGAACGACCATGGGATCCATATAATTTCCTTATGATACTATTCAATAGGATATAATCTATTGTTAATAATTTACTTTAAGTAATACTAGCATAATCGTCTATTAACACCCATTCATCCACTTATCGCTAGAAAATCGCGCAGAAAAGGTCAATAGTTAGAAAAATAGGCAATAATATTTTTCGTTTTGTTCATATTGATCAAACTCAAAGCAACGGTTGCGCTAGACGAAAATGAATAGCTGCCACCGCTTATTCTATAGTTCATACATGTTTAAGAAGAATTATATATAGTAATAACGAATGATAAAGCACCAACCCTGAGGAACTGCTAACGTATTCGTGACTCATTACTTGAGGTTCAGGAAAAATTATAGAGATTCCTTGATATAAAACGTAGATGTTTAAAAAAATAGAGACGTTTCAAAGAGAAGCTTAGCTCCTGAAGCAAGCACTATCTACTCCATCAAACGGCTACTATTAATAACAAGAGTGTGAAAAATAACATAATGATTTTTACCAGCAACATTACCGACTGGCAGCATTCTATGCTTGATCAAACCCAGCCAGTATCCAGACATGTCTGGAATCACACCTTATCCCTACTTGAAATTATCGATTTTCATGAGATAACAGGTACGTTCTTCATTGCAACAAATGTCGCAGAAAAATACCCGGTTCTCGTCAGAAAAATTTCTGCACGTGGACACGAGGTAGCCCCTTATTTTGAATATCCCATTGGCGCTGGTTCTTTTGCAAAACTGGCTGAAAGATCAATACATACCATTGAAGACATTACAGGAACAAAAACCATTGGTGCAAGAACGAGAAACCTGGAAATAGAAAGTCTAAACTTCTATTGCAAAGTGCTAAATCACCATGGCATCAAATACGACTCTTCTCTATATCTAGCAAAACCTGTTAGCAAACTCATTCACAAACATACCGAATTGGAAGCTTTCGCAGCCAATAACATTTCAGAATACCATCTACCAACATTACCCCTTTTAGGGAAACGACTATCGTTATTTGGAAGCCAGTCGTTCCGACTCTTACCTTATGCCCTCTCTCATTACGCAGGCTCATTACTACCTAGAGAAAAGACCGTATTCTGTATACAAAGCTTTGATTTAGGGCTAGATGAAAACAATGACATCAGCAAAAAACACAGTATCCCATTAGATCGGCGTCAAGATTTTATTGGACGTAAAAAAGTGTCATTGAAACTGCAAAAACTCCTCAGGGACTTCCCCTTCCTATCATTTCGTGATGCTTATTACTTTTGTGATGGCTCATCACCACAATATCAGCCTGAAAAACTGTATTATACTTAGCATACTAAATGTCGCTGATCCTATCAGATTGGCCGACTGCACATTGAACAACCTCCAAACAGGAAGTTAAATGCAGAATTCTATTTATAAGATAACGGGCTTTATCACTTTTCTTACTGTTCTATTTCTTAACGCCTTCGTGGATTTAGGACATAAGATTATCATTCAGAATACCGTATTTAAAACCTATGACGGCGGGCAACAAATTGCTCTCACCGCATTGGTTAATGCGCTTATCCTCCTGCCCTTCATTCTGCTATTCACACCCTCAGGCTACCTGTCAGACAAACACCCTAAAAACCACATCATGAGAATTAGCGCCTTTGCTGCTGTACTCATTACCTTACTAATAACGCTGAGCTATTACCAAGGGTGGTTTTGGATTAGCTTTGGATTAACCTTTTTGCTTGCCATCCAATCAGCCCTCTATTCACCCGCGAAATATGGTTTTATCCGCGAACTTGTGGGTGAAAAACATCTAGCCGAAGGCAATGGTATTGTACAAGCGACCACCATGGTCGCCATTTTAGGAGGCACCTTCTTTTTCTCTATATTCTTCCAACAACTACTGCCTGAAAATATAGAAAACAATCCAACAGAAATTCTGCACCACATTGCCCCACTCGGCTGGGCTCTCGTTGCCTTCTCGATGCTGGAACTATTTTTTGCTTTCAAAGTTCCTCAAAAAACATCAACGGATACCTCGATGAATTTTCAATGGAACGATTATGTTAGCGGTAGAACCCAGCGTAAAAATTTATCCCTCGTTAAAAAGAACCAATTCATTTGGCTATCAATTGTTGGTTTGTCGGTTTTCTGGGCTGTCGCCCAAGTTGTCATCGCCACATACCCGGCCTATGCCAAAGAGCATTTAGATATTACTAGAGTCGATCTATTACAAGGCATCCTTGCTTGTACGGGTATTGGCATAATGATTGGGGCCTACACGGCTGGAAAAATTTCTCGCAATCACATCGAGAGCGGTTTGGTTCCGGTTGGCGCGATAGGTTTAGCTATCGCTATTTCACTTATCACCTATTTTGATTCTCTAGTGCTACAAGCTGTCAATTTCATTTTCCTTGGCATCATGGGTGGTTTCTTTGTTGTGCCACTCAATGCTTACATGCAGTTTCATGCTGAGAAAAACCAATTAGGACGGGTACTCGCTGCTTACAACTTCATACATCATGGCGTGATGCTGGTCTTTTTGGTAATCACCGCTTATCTTGCTCACAATAATCTGGATGGTGTGTACTTCTTTTATGCGATGACAGCGATCGTTGTAGCTGGTGCTATCTATACGATTTACCAACTCCCTCAGTCCTTATTACGCTTCATTGTCAGTCGCCTTTTTTCAGCGCGCTACAGCATCAATGTTGAAGGCTTCCAAAACATACCTTCCTCTGGGGGAGCATTACTCTTAGGTAATCATATTAGCTGGGTGGATTGGGCATTAGTACAAATTGCCACACCGCGAACTTTACACTTCGTCATGGAACGCGGATATTACGAGCGCTGGTATCTCAACTGGTTCTTAAAAATGTTCGGTGTTGTGCCCATATCAGCTCGCAGTAGCGCCTCTTCATTAAAAGTCATAACTGATCTACTCAATGATGGCAAAGCCGTGTGCTTATTCCCAGAAGGAACCATTAGTCGAACTGGACAACTGTCTGAATTCAAAAAGGGTTATGAGAAAGCGATTGAAGACACTGATGCCGTCATCATTCCTTTCTACCTACATGGATTGTGGGGAAGTCGTTGGTCTCGCTCTAGTGGTTTTCTCAAAGAAAATCGTCAGTCAGGATTCAAGCGTGACATTATTGTTGCATTTGGCGAACCACTTCCGGCTAATACAAAAGCAGACACACTCAAACGCCGCGTTTTCGATCTATCCGTTACTTCATGGCACGATTACGCAGAAAAACTCCCTCCTATTCCTGTCCAATGGTTACAAGCAGCCAAGCGCATGGGATTCCGCATGGCCAGTACCGATGTCACTGGAGAGCCACTAAGTAATCATAAATTCATTACGGCTGTTTTTCGCTTTGCCAAACTCATTAAGAAAAATAGCCCTGAACAAAACATCGGTCTCATGGTTCCGACCAGCACAGGTGGGGCAATTGCCAATATGGCAGTGATGACGCTTGGCAAGACCATTGTTAATTTAAATTTCACGGCCAGCGAAACAGCATTACGCGCGGCAGTAAAGAAAGCGAATATCTCAACGATTTATACTTCCACGAAATTTCTTAAGAAACTTGAGCAACGTGGTATTCACGTGAAAGAAATCTTCCCCGATACTCGATTGCTTTATCTTGAGGATCTCAAAACGCAAATATCAAAAGCCAACATGTTGGGCACTTTACTCATGGTTATGATTTTGCCCACTCGAATACTACGCACCTTATTTTTGAGTTCTGTAAAACCTAATTACACCGCCGCCATTTTGTTTTCCAGTGGCAGTGAAGGCGAACCTAAGGGCATTGAGCTTAGCCACATCAACCTTTCAGCCAATGCACGCCAAGTCGCTGATACACTCAACACGCGTGAAAATGATGTCATCATGTCGACCTTGCCAACTTTCCATGCTTTTGGCTTATTAGCATCGACCTTAATGCCATTGAGTGAAGGCATTCCCATCGTTTGTCATCCAGACCCCACAGACGTGGTTAACATTGCTAAAGGCGCTTCAAAGTTCCAAGGCACGGTCATGTTCGGCACCTCGACTTTCCTACGCTTATATGTCCGGAATAATCGTGTGCATCCATTGATGCTGAAGTCACTACGCTTAGTTATTGCGGGCGCCGAAAAGCTCAACCCCGACATTCGGGAAGCCTTCAACCTAAAATTCAAAAAAGACGTTCTTGAAGGCTTTGGTGCAACAGAAACCTCACCGGTTGCCAGCGTAAACGTACCCGATGAATTAGATAGTACATTCTGGAAAACACAAGTAGGCAACAAAGTTGGCACGGTGGGCATGCCTCTACCCGGTACAAGCTTTCGTATTGTCGATCCTACAATCATGGAGGAATTGGCAACGGGAGAAGATGGCTTAATTCTGATTGCAGGCCCACAGGTCATGAAAGGCTATCTTTCAGACCCCAGCAAAACAGCTGAAGTCATCTCTGAGTTCAATCAACAACGTTGGTATAAAACAGGCGACAAAGGGCACCTAGATAAGGATGGCTTCTTAACGATTGTTGATCGTTACTCTCGCTTTGCCAAGCTTGGAGGCGAAATGGTAAGCCTGACAGGCGTTGAAGAAGAAATCCGTATAGCCATGCAAAACCCTGAATTAGAATTAGTGGCGGTCAACACCCCTGATACCAAAAAAGGAGAAAAGATCACGATTCTCATTGCGGATGAAACACCAGAAAAACACATCAAACAGATATTAATTGATGCAAAAATGAATCCATTGATGATCCCCAGTGAGTTTATTCAGGTCGATGAGATACCTAAGCTAGGGAGTGGAAAAACGGATTTCAATACTTCTCGTAAATTAGTCTTAGGAAGTATTTAAGACAATCGCATCACCACTGTGGGTTAGGCGACCACCCTGCTTTTTTTTGTAATATATTAACGAGCTTCAATGAAGGCGTAAACAACTGGTAGTCGTAGAAAGACCTAGGATCAAACGTTTGTTCAATGGAAACCAATTCTCCCTTTACCTGCTTAGATTTTTTCTTATCGAGGAATACATCGTTCCTTGATGAAATATATCCGCGTTTGGGCGAGTATTCATTGGGTAGACTCTTAAAAGCAGGAGGTGAACTCGAACTACGCCCCATCCCAAACACATTATTTTCAGATACCAGCTTCCCGCCCTGAGCCATCCTCACCGCTAACCACCCCCAATGAGTCAAGTAATTATTATAAAAATGCACTTTACCTGAACGTGCCTGGGGAGATCTCCCTTTCACCCTTAAAAAATAGTTATGATGGATAGTTACCCGCATATTACGATCTATTTCTTCATCCTTAGGGCCATCCCAACTTAATAGTATCGCTTTATTTGTATCTGTAAATTTATTCCAGGACAGGGTGATATCTGAAGCCCCCTTTCCCACTGAGAACGACTCGTCACCATTCCACGAGAACGTAACATGATCAACCCACACATCCTTTGCCCCCCAGGCAATCCCTAATCCTTGCCCACAATCATCACCAGTGCCAACCTTATGGATTTTTATATTGTGTACGATCAAGTTCCTTTTCTCGGGTATTTTCTTCCAATCCTTATTCAGCTTCCAAAAACGAATCTCATCACAATCTCCAGGAGAAGTTAGCGTTATATCGGCACCACGCCCATCAATAGTAGTATGAGAGCCGATATACAAATGGCCCTTCACCTCAATACTTCCTTTCAAACCTTCTTTGAAACGTATCCAGGTTGGTGCATCACTCTCCACAGCCTGCTTAAATTTCTCATAATCCAAAGAGTCAAGCACAATAAGCTTTCCTCCCGCTCCTCCAGTCACATTTCTCCCAAACCCCTCTCGATGTTGCAGTAAGTTTTCATAAGCTTGTGTGCTAGGATTCTGCGCATAAACAACATGACTAAAAAATATCAAACACAACAAAACTATTGATGAGGAGAAAGAAATCATTCGATTCATGGATATGTACACTCGCAATACAACGGAAAACCTTTTCTTAAAAGACGAAAAGGAAAACTGCGGAAAGTCTATTTTTATCTAAAAAGAGAGCCCGCCCTTCAAACAAGAACGATGAAGGGCATCTAACTTAAACAAACACTTTTACAATAACAATTTCTTTCTAGCCGATTCAACTTGTAACAATACTTGCTTAGGAGCCGTTCCACATAAGTGGTTTCGTGCTGAAACGGAGCCTTCCAAAGAAAGTATATTAAAAACATCTTTCTCTATGGCAGATGAAAACTGCTGGAGTTCCGTCAAATTCATCTCACTTAAGTCTTTTTGCTTTTCTACACCGTAAGCTACTGCCTTACCGACTACCTCATGCGCGTCTCTGAATGGCAAATTTTTACCAACCAGATAATCAGCCAAATCCGTAGCTGTTGAGAATCCCTGCATAGCAGCTTCTCTCATCGCATCTGCATTGACCGTGATATTAGGCACCATATCGGCATAAGCACGTAAACTTCCCAACAAAGTATCTACCGTATCAAAAAGTGGCTCTTTATCTTCCTGATTATCTTTGTTGTAAGCTAAGGGCTGGCTTTTCATCAACATAAGCAAGGTAATCAAACTCCCTGTTACCCGCCCTGTTTTACCGCGCACTAATTCTGGTACATCCGGGTTTTTCTTCTGCGGCATGATAGATGAGCCGGTACAGAAACGATCTGGCAAATTGATAAAATTAAACTGCGCTGACGTCCACAGTACCAACTCTTCAGAGAAACGAGACAAATGCATCATGATAATCGAAGCAGTGGCACAGAATTCGATAGCAAAATCACGATCACTGACAGCATCTAATGAGTTGTTCGCGGGATGGTCAAAACCAAGTAGTTCTGCGGTATATTCACGATCAATCGGATAAGTAGTGCCCGCCAAGGCAGCAGCACCCAGCGGCATACGATTGACACGCTTTCGACAATCCATCAAACGCTCAGAGTCACGCACTAACATCTCATACCACGCCATCATATGGTGACCAAAAGTAATCGGCTGTGCTACCTGTAAATGTGTAAAGCCTGGAAGAATTGTAGCCGCTTCACGCTCAGCCAAATCAACCAACCCTTTCTGTAATCGAAGGAGCTCTTCATTAATAAAATCGATATGCTCACGCAACCACAAACGGATATCTGTTGCCACCTGATCATTTCTGGAACGACCGGTATGAAGCTTCTTGCCAGTGATACCAATACGATCTGTCAAACGTGCTTCTATGTTCATATGCACATCTTCAAGCGACACAGACCAACCTAGCTTGCCTGCTTCAATATCTTGTTGAATGGCATCTAAGCCTTCGTGGATTGACTGTTTTTCTTCCTCGGTAAGAATACCAACTTTTGTGAGCATGGATGCATGTGCCTTTGATCCAGCGATATCCTGCTTATACATACGTTGGTCAAAATCTATCGATGCGGTGAACTCTTCCACAAATGCATCTGTTGCTTCACTAAAACGTCCACCCCAAGGTTTCTCTGCTGATTCTTTACTCATAGTGCACTCTATAATATCAATCAATTTAATGAAGACAGGAACATATCATACCTATTTCAGGCATACCTCTATTTCTTTTGCTTAAAACTAAAACAGTCGCTGAAAATGGTAAATCTTGTGGGATTCTTCACAAAAAAGGCACTAGCAGGTCAGACGATTCGCCGTATGCATAGCCAATAAACGACTCAATGTTCGTTTAAACGCGAATTGCAAACGATGTCCCTGATAAAGCTGATCCAATGCGACATCTGCTGAAAAAATAAAACGTACTCGCCGATCATACAGCTCATCAACTAAATAGAAGAAACGCCGCGCAGCCTGATCTCGATCGTCGTCCATCACAGGAACCCCTGAAATCATCACAACCTGATAATGCTCGGTTAACCAAATGTAATCACGGGTTGTACGTGCTGTCTCACATAACTCGACAAAATCAAACCAAACAATATTGTCGCACGTTTTCCAGGCCTGCACCTCTCGGTCATAGATATTCAAACAGTGTTTGTCAATCACAGTCCCTTTCCCTAACTGCTCAAAGCACTGTTTCATATCGGCCTCTTGACGGGCAAAGATAGATAGGCTGTTACCAAAAACATGCTCTGTTCTCCAACGTCGATAATCAATACCATTATCGAGATTGATAACATGCATATGAGACATAAGGAATTTAGTGGATTTATGAAAGCGCTCCGCTTGTATACTCCCCTGATACAACTCTGCCGGATGACGGTTTGAGGTCGTAACGATCATCACACCTAAGTTCATCAAGTGCTCCAAAACAGGATACAACAAGACTGCATTAGCAACCTCGGTTAAATGCACCTCATCTACACACAGCAAACGCATCTTTTTTGCCCATTCTTGCGCAATCACTTCCAAAGGGTCTTCCTGTTCCGGGTGCTGCTTAAGTGCACAATGGAGATCAAGCATAAACCGATTGAAATGATAACGACGCTTTTTCTCCATATTGACGCTATTATAAAATTGATCCATCAGCCACGTTTTCCCCCGACCCACTCCTCCCCATAAATACATACTTTTATGCAATACCAGCTCTGGCCCTGAAGATATGCCAAAGAGTCTCTCAAAAAAACCTCTCTTATTTTCCACAATCACTACAGGCTCAGTTTCATCATCAGCCTCACCCGCTTCCAAAAATTGCTGAACTTCGAATAATAGCTCCACGGCTTGTGCCTGAATCGGATCGGGTTCAATTAACCCCTCAACTATTTTTTGTTGGAAAATTTCACGGATGGACATGTAGGTAACTCAATAATGATTACAACGGAGCATAGCAGTAAAGTCAGCGTTTTTTTCTTATAGTTATCAATACAAACAGTCACCTAAAACGCTCAAGGTTTCATACTTGGATACATGTTCTTGATTACACACTAAACAAAAACACCACCATCATCGCAGTAAGCTATCAATTGACAAGCTCCTCACATTAAAAACTCTAAAGTACGCTTAATCTGAGGTTCTTAACCGTTGATTCAGGAAACTGGTGATATTATCGTTTTTGTTTGGTGGTCTGAATTTTTGACCTCGCTCATCACAACACTATGAATAACAATAATAATAAATGAAAGGATACGGGGTTTTTCATTCTCTAGCGCTCTCGCTACTTAGGCGTGATCAACCAAAAACAAGATGTCCAATATGACAACCAAAACATTCGGCTTTTTGCCCAATCTCTGTGTGCCTCTGTCTGTTTTTAGACTAACGTTGGCAGCAGAAGTATTGGCTATTATTCTTGCATTAGCAGCGGCTGATGATATTCGCTCTTTTGCCATAAAGCTCGGGCTCAATACGCTATTCGTTCAGTGGGTAGTATTAATGTCTGTCTTTGCTATTTGCATCGCGTCTCGCCTCTCACGGCGCAACACCGTCAAAAAGTCCATCTTAACAATCCTTGGCATCACCGTCTTTTTTACTATTGCGGCCTCAATATTAGGATTGATCACAACAAGCTATGGCTCCAGCGAAGGAACACAATATTGGGACACTTTATTCGTCTTCAAAGCTATCTTTATTAGCATTGTGATAACGCTACTGGCATTGCGATACTTCTACATACAAAACGAATGGGAACAACATCTTAAGTCTGACTCAGAGGCAAAATACGATGCACTGCAATCACGAATGCGTCCGCATTTTTTGTTCAATAGTTTAAACACGATTGCTCAGTTAACATCAGTTGATCCTGAGAAAGCAGAAGACGCTCTACTCGACCTTGCTGATATTTTCCGCTCAACCTTAGACACGCGAAACCGTGTAAGCCTAAATGAGGAGCTAGATGTCACGATCCGTTATTTGCGCATGGAAGGATTGCGCTTGGGTAAGCGTCGTCTATCCGTTGTATGGGACATGGATAGGAACTCACTACCGTTTGAAATGGAAATTCCGCCGTTACTCATTCAGCCCTTGATAGAAAACGCCATATACCATGGTATTCAGCCAAGAAAAGACGGTGGCACACTTGGTATTAGCTTATACGATGCTGGAGAGTATCTGGAAATCTCTGTCAGTAATCCCATTCCTCCTGAAGGTACATCTGCTCACTCAAAGGGCAATCACATCGCTCAGGAGAACCTTAAGAACCGCTTACAATTAGCCTATGGCGACCGTGCAAAATTATCGATAACAAAAAGCGCACATCAATACAGGGTCGCCTTTCGCATCCCTAAGGAGTAATGATTTATGAGCATCCGTATACTCGTCGTTGACGATGAAGAACTCGCAAGAGAAAGAATAAAAAAACTTTTAAGCGAAACCGACGAATACAATATTTGTGCTGAAGCCGAAAACGGGGCTGAAGCATTAATGATGGTGGAAAGACACCAGCCAGATTTGGTACTTCTTGATATCTCCATGCCTGTCATGGATGGTCTTGAGGTCGCTAAACATTTGGCTGGTATTGACTCACCGCCAGCCGTCATATTCACCACAGCGTATGGTGAATATGCACTAGAAGCATTTTCAACTAAAGCAACGGGGTATCTGATGAAACCGATAAGACAAGAACAATTATTACAAAGTCTTGCGCATGCTCGCTCACTTAACCGTGTACAGCGTTCTGAAATCTTAGAAAAAACTGGCGATAACGCCAATTCACGCAAGCACATCTGTGCACGCATGCGTGGCAACCTGGAATTAATTCCTATTGAAGACATTTACTACTTCCAAGCGGATCAGAAGTACGTAACGGTAAAGCATAAAAAAGGCGAAGTAATCATTGAAGAATCATTGAAATCTCTTGAAACAGACCTCAGTGACCGCTTTATTCGCATTCATCGTAATGCATTAGTCGCTAAAAGCCGTATCACCGGTCTTAGCAAAACTGACATCGGCCGCATTCGTGTAACGATGGATAAAATTGAGGATGAGCTAGAAGTTAGCCGTCGTCATGTGGCTGAGATTCGTCGTTTTGTTCGTGAACGTTAATAACAAGTAACAAAAGTTCACGAAAACCGTACTGAATGAGGTCAGCACTTAGCCACGTCGAGCTGACTAAATACTGATCTGAAAGTTACGGAAGGTAGCTCCTACTACCCATCCTTCATTACTTGGCTCTGATTTATCAGAGCCTTGCTAATTCTGTCTTTTTCCAACATTACCCGCGTATTTTCTTTACCGCTTTATCGACAGCATCATCAATATAACCACCAAAGAGACTCGGTGTATTAATCCCCAAAATACGCTCCGCGATTTCATTGCCGTTTTTATCCAAAAATACCATCGTCGGTGTCATCTGCACATTATATCGTGCAGCAAAGTCTTCAGCCGCAATCTTCTGACCATCAAAATCAATGATTTTTTGATAGGAGCCAACATCCAGTTTACGAATGATAACCTTCGTTTGATCCTCTTTATTCAACTGCATCGGCTTTAGAAAATCTCTCTCAAGCTGACGACAATAAGCACAATGTTCAGCGTGAAATTCAAGGAGCAAGACCTTCTTCGAACTTTCCATCAACGCTGCAACCGCTGAGAAATTGGACGCTTCAACCACCTTATTTGCATTCGCCTTACCATCTGCACAAGCGGTCATAAACGGGAATAACATTAGCGCTAAAAGCCCCGTTTGCAGTGTCAATTTCTTCAGTATTATCATCATAAACATCTCCTGACTATCACAATAAATTTTTATTTTTTAAAGTACTTAAGTTTACGCTCAGCAAAATATCACATCCCCCCAATTTTCCAAACCAAGCATAAAGGGACGATAAGGATAGTGCATTCACACTCTTAAAATGAATAGCCATATAAGCTTACCGAAGGATTCTGGATGCAACCATTAGGTGATTCTGTGGGAAAACTTGGTAAATACCGCCACGTGGTAGTTGAGTATCATTGAACAACCACTATAATTCGCCTTTTTCTCGGCTCTAGCTATACAATGAACCTTCAAGAATTCCAGGAACATTTTATTCGATTGCGTAACAACAAAATATTTGAATCCGTTGTTATTGCGATTATTATCATTTCCGCCCTATTAATCGGTGCGAAAACCTACGATATTCCCGACTGGGCAATACAAAGCATTAAAGTCCTAGACTGGGCAATCACCATCTTCTTCCTCATAGAAATCTCAATTAGGATGATGGCTGCCAAAAATTTAAAAAGCTTCTTTACCGACGGCTGGAATGTTTTCGACTTCATTATTGTCGTTGCCAGCATTGTTCCGTTTGCTGGCAGCGATAGCGCACTCTTGGGACGCCTACTGCGTGTCTTTCGCGTATTACGCCTAGTAGCGGTCATTCCCGAGTTACGTGTATTGCTGAACGCATTCATGACAGCCATTCCGCGTATGGGCTATGTCTCTTTGCTGATGTTTATTATCTTCTACATCTACGCAGCCATGGGAGCCATCTTCTTTTCCAATATCAACCCTGTGCTTTGGGAAAACATCACCATATCCATGCTCACCTTATTTCGTGTTGCAACCTTTGAGGATTGGACAGATGTAATGTACGAAACGATGGATGTCTATCCTCTGAGCTGGATCTATTATCTGTCTTTTATCTTCATTGTCGCTTTCGTATTCCTAAATATGATGATCGGTATTGTGCTTGAAACCTTACAATCGGAACATCAGAAACACGACCTAGAAGAAGGCACGGGTGAAATAGGAGAAATTCGCTGGATCAAAGAACATACCGCTGAAATGGAACAACGACTCATTCGGATTGAAGCCCTGCTCACCGAAAAAAATAAACCACCCAAATAACTCAGTAGTTGAACCAATGGGTTAGCTAACTTTCACAGATAGCTAACCCCTTCCAACAAAAACTGACAACTCACCCTCTCAATACTTCGCATTTATCGATCATTTCACTCCAATTATTCTGTTTTACCCGAAAATATAGCTATGTGAGAATTCATACATGCCAACAATACACAACAGAATTTTATTTGTATGCAGCAACATTACGGAGGAGAAAGACCTAATGAAAAGATAGTAAAACTAGCGGCCAGAAACTTCCTTTCACTTTCTGATATCACACAAATGAAGAATGGGAATACGAATCCTTTCAATCCTCAAAAGATTCATTCCTCCTACACGCTCATTCATCATCAGCGTTTGATGAGCGAGAGGAAGTTTCTAGCCGCTAATCAACCACTTCTAATCAGATTAATACAACTAGTCATACATTCCCTCCCCCTATTCCTTTCAATCAACTATGCTCTATGATTGTTAACTACCATCTCGGTAAACCTTTTCTTCAATAAAAATGCAGATGCTTGTCTTCTAAGGAACATCCTTCCATGCTTATAATATTCAGTGCACTTCTCATTGGTATGCTCGTACTCATCTGGAGTGCTGATAAATTTGTGGATGGGGCCGCAGGTTTAGCCCGCCATATGGGGATATCTCCACTATTGGTTGGCATGTTAGTCGTGGGTTTTGGCACATCCGCGCCTGAAATGCTGGTTTCAACAGTAGCAGCTTTGCAAGGCAGTCCCGGCTTAGGGATCGGCAATGCAATTGGCTCGAACATCACGAATATCGGTTTAGTACTTGGCGTAACAGCGATTATTGTTAATCTGCCTATTTACTCTCGTGTCCTAAAAATTGAACTACCCATCATTTTATTTTCAGGTATTGCTGTCTATTTCTTGATGATAAATGGCGATGGACTTTCTCAACTCGATGGCTGGATTTTAGCAACCAGTCTCGTTGTAACCATGAGCATCCTAACCTATCTTTCGGTAAACTCCCCAGCCCCTATTCTTGCGGCTGAAGCTTGTGCAGAACTACCTAAGGTACTACCCTTAAAATCATCAATACTTTGGACACTCGCTGGCTTAGTCCTATTAATCACAAGCTCCAAAATGCTCGTGTGGTCTGCAACTCAAATCGCACACATGCTTGGTGTCAGCGATCTCGTTATTGGCCTTACCATTGTAGCCATTGGAACCAGCTTGCCAGAACTTGCAGCCGCCATCACCAGCGCCTTAAAGAAAGAAACAGATTTTGCTGTTGGTACAATCATTGGCTCAAACATTTTCAACACACTCGGTGTATTAGCCATTCCCGCTATTATCGGTGTTTCACACATTCCCGAGGGAGTGATGGATAGAGACATGCCAATTATGCTGGGAATCACCGCCCTATTATTACTGTTAAGTATCGGGTTCTGGCAGCGTTTCAAAATCACTCGTAAAGAAGGAGTGATTTTGCTTGGATGCTTTATTGGCTACCAAGTCCTTCTTTACAAGCAGACCATTGGAACAGCTTAGTTGGCCGTTGGCGCAGGTTTCTTAGAGTTCAGCAGCAACCAAAGATACCCCGAGACTCCAGCAATCAATGACGCAAATAGGATTCCGGTCTTCGCCATCAGCAAATCTTCAGGACTATTTGCAAAGCCTAACTCTGCAATAAAGATCGACATAGTGAAGCCAATTCCACCTAACAAACTCACACCAATAATATGCTTCATATTGAGTTGAGCAGGTAACACACCGATTCCCACTTTCAAGGCAAGCCATACAAAACCGGCAATACCCAATAACTTACCCAACACCAAACCACTGACTACCCCCATAGAAACAGGATTCGTAATCGTGTTACCTAATTCAGACCACTCTATAGGAACACCTGCGTTCGCCAGTGCAAAGATAGGGATAATAAAATAAGCCGTTGGAATGTGCATATTATGTTCCAACACTTGCGCTGGAGCTTGTACGCGATGAATACCTGTTTCTAAAGCACGCACTTTGGCACGCATTTTGTAGTTCTTGATAATATTTGGCTCGGCTCGAAAGTTCTCACCGATCTCCTTTAATAACTCATTAGCACGTCTCAGAAAACGCTCAGGCTCATACTTGGGTCTAATGGGAATAATAAATGCCAGAAACACACCAGCCAACGTCGCATGCACACCGCTTTTCAACGTCGCAAACCAAAGCAGCAAACCGAGCAATACATAAGGCAACGGTTTCCTCACCCCCCCTAGATTCAGACTGGCAAGCAATAACAAAACCGCACCCGCGGCAATTAATGCCGTGAAATTCAACTGTTCCGTATAAAAAATAGCAATTACTAACACTGCACCTAAATCATCAACAATGGCAAGTGCTACCAGAAAGCCCAGCAAAACCTTAGGCACACGATTACCTAGCAAAGCCAATACACCAAGCGCAAACGCAATATCTGTGGCCATAGGAATCCCCCAGCCATCCGCTCTATCCCCTGTAGGATTTAAGCTGAAATAGATGAGAGCTGGAACAACCATCCCCCCAATTGCTGCAACAATTGGCAACATAGCAGCTTTCAAGTTCGATAACTCACCGACCAGTAATTCGCGCTTGAGTTCCAAACCCACAACAAAGAAAAAAAGCGCCATCAGTCCATCATTAATCCAATGATGCAAACTCATGGACAACTTCCATTCACCCACACCAATCGAGATATACGTTTTTAGAAAATAATGATATCCCTCTGCCCATTGGCTATTCGCCAGCACTAAAGCAGTCACTGCACACAGCATCAACAAGATGCCACTCGTAGTTTGCCGATGAATAAACTCTTCAATAGGCGTCAATATGCGCTCAAAAGCTTGTTCCCAAGGGGCTATATATTCTTTCATGAGTGTTTCTTTAGTTTGTAATTTTAAAAGGACTCTAAAATAGAGTATAACAGTGAGTAATTATATATATAATTCGAATCAATATATAATATATATCGTAAATACCGAGGTTCCCCATGATCAATTACAAGCATCTACGTTATTTCTGGATGGTCGCTAAAGAAGGCAGCATTGCAAAAGCTAGCAAGCTGTTATTTTTAACACCACAAACCATCAGCGGCCAGCTATCACTGCTTGAAGACCAATTAGGAACCCGCTTGTTCAAACGTGTAGGGCGAAATTTACAACTCACAGAAGAAGGCAAGGTAGTGCAAAGCTACGCCAATGATATTTTTTCGCTAGGCAATGAACTCCAGGAAGTACTCAAAAATCAAACGGGAAATATCCGCCAACCCTTGATTGCAGGAATCGCCAACTCGATTCCAAAATCTATCGCCTACCATTTGCTTGAACCTTCGCTTTCCCTTGATGAACCCGTGCAACTCATTTGTCGTGAGGATAACCTGACTATGCTCCTCACCGAACTAGCAGCCCATAAACTCGATATCGTCATCTCTGATCGCCCCCTACCCGATACGATAAGTGTGAAATGTTTCAACCATCGTTTAGGACAATGTGGTATGAGCTTTTTTGGCACGCGTCAGTTAGTTGAAAAAAAACAGGGAGACTTTCCACAGTGTCTAGATACTATGCCAATCCTCTTACCTGGCTCGGCATCTTCGATCAAGAACAAGCTACTGCAATGGTTTGAACGCCATAACATTGCACCTGAAATAGTTGCCGAATTTGATGATGGCGCACTGATGAAAGCCTTTGGCAAAAAAGGGGTTGGTGTATTTGCAGCTCCCTCCGCAACAGCCCAAGAAGTAAAAGAAGACTATAACGTAGAAATTCTAGGAGAGACGAATGAGGTAACAGAGTCTTTCTACGCTATCTCTATCGAACGTAAAATTAAGCACCCTGGCGTGGTTGCCATCCTCAACGAAGCGAGAGAGCATCTATTTATGAAAGATGTTTTACTCGAGTAGATCTGCCATATGATTTAATGACACAAACAATGAAACATCGACTTTTCCGAACTAAATGACTTTTAAATTCTGTTTTTCTGTAAATGACTTATGCAACATACTTGTATTAGAAATACATTAACCTTGACACGGTTGTATGGAATACCAATACCCAAGAAAAACGTAGATAAAGGATTTAAGATGATTTCAAGTAAGACTTTTTATGCGATTGCTGCAATGGTACATGTATCAGAAAAAAGCGGTGAATCACCAGTCAACCTTTTAGAAATTTCTCAGAAGCTAGATATTTCTACCTCCTATTTGGAACAAATATTTAACCAACTTCGAAATCATGGACTTGTTGAGGGAGTTCGTGGTCCAGGGGGTGGATATCGTATTTCAAAACCTTCTTTTCAAATTAGTATTGCGGATATTGTCGATGCGTTTGAGGTATACCCCCAAAAACCAAAACGCTCCAAACGTCCCAGTTCGGGAAGCAAAGATGCCGTTTTATCCTCTATGCTATGGGATGAAGTAAGCTCTCGACTTTACCAATTCTTATCCACCATTACGCTCGCAAACTATACTCACAACTTCAATAGATCCTCACTCATTCCAGATAACTGTACTACTTACAAAATAGCAACCATGTTCCCTGCTCGACAAACTGCGACCGTTGAAGCAAGAGCAAATAGTTAAACGATTAACACCTTAATTATCATCCTAAAATACGTAAGCTTTCCTAAGAAAGTATTTGTAGGACAAAGTAAGCCGCACATGGCGGTTTACTTTGTTGTGAAAAATAAGTCTACATCAAGAAGCCACTAAACCATTAAGCACAATATCGTTGTAACTAACCGTACCCATCAATTCACCATGCTCATCTTCGACAGGCGCGACATTTAAACCAAAACTATTGAATAACCGAGCACAATAACGAATGTCCATATCCCCCCTCACACTCACGACAGGCTTTGACATAATTTCGTAGATATTAACGCGTTCGGGGGAACGATTTTTTGCGATGACTTTCTTGGCGATGTCTGCCAATAAAACGATGCCATACTCGTCATCATCATCACGTTTATTCACAATCAGTGCATGCGTTTGATCGCTAACAATCTTGCCTAAAGCGGATTGAACCGTATCGATCCCATCCACCCTATGCAGTTGATTCTTCATCACATCACTCACTCGAACTACCTTTGGCTTATCCATTACAGTACCTCCTCAACGGTTTCTGACAATTTTTTAATTTGATGGGTAATCCCAACCACATCCTCTACATCCACCTGAAAAGCCATTCCCGCGCCTTTCTGGGTATCGAATTCTCCAGCTTCACTGATGGTTTCCAAAATATGTCGACTGAGATGTTCTTCAACCAACATCAATAAAACATTTCGCTGTGTTTCCAACGTCAGACCAAAGAATGTCGTACTTCCTTCAATCCCCTCGCCACTGGCATTCGTAATAACCGTTGTGCCTGTCGCCCCCGCTTCACGCGCTGCCTCAATGACAACATCAGTATTTGAATCCTCAACCAATGCAACCAGTAATTTGAAATGCATGTTACTTACCTCTCACTCTTTTCAAGTTCAGCTGCTTTCGCTTTTCGGGCAGCCCGTAAATTCTTAAACTCAGCAATCTGCGCATACGCCATCACCGACATAATAGGAAACAAACTAGCAAAGGCGATCAAACCAAAACCATCCATCAATGGGTTACGCCCAGGAACCGTTTCTGCCAGCCCTAAACCTAATGCCGCAACCAAAGGAACCGTTACCGTAGAAGTCGTTACTCCCCCTGAGTCATAGGCCAAAGGCACAATAAGTTTTGGGGAGAAAAAAGTCTGAATCACTACGACAAAATAGCCCGCAATGATGAACCAGTGGAGTGGATACCCAGTCACAATCCGATAGGCCCCTAACCCCAAACCAAGCGCAACACCAATCGCAACCGCAATTCGTAAACCCCAAATGCCAATTGAGCCACCAGAAACGCGATTCGCCTTCATCGCCACTGCCATTAAAGAAGGCTCAGCAATCGTGGTACTAAAGCCAATGGCAATCGCAAATAAATACACCCAATAGTAGTCAGCCCAATGTGCGACGTCTTTCACACTTTCCAAACTGCCATAAATGAAAACGGGATCAGTTAACTGTTCAGCCATGAGACGACCCAGTGGGAAAAGCGCTTGCTCCAAACCTTGCAGGAAAAGCGCAAGACCAATTAAGACATACACAAAACCCATAATGACACGACGTAGATTCGCAATAGGACGACGCAGAACGAAAATCTGAAAACCAAAAAGAATAATCACTATCGGCAACACATCACGCATAGTTCCCAATAACACGCCACCAAAGTCGACAAACCACTGTAATATTGCAGCCATTAGATAAGCATCCCGTAACCCATTACAAACACAATCGGCGTTAATGACGCCAAGGCGATCAAACCAAAACCATCCACCATCGGGTTTCGCCCTTTGATACTACTTGCCAGACCAACACCTAATGCGGTCACTAGCGGTACCGTAATGGTCGAAGTCGTCACCCCGCCAGAGTCATAGGCAATCCCGATAATGTATTCAGGGGCGAGCGGTGTCATAACCATGACACCAATGTAACCACCAATAATGAGATATTGGATGGGCCAGCCCTTAAGAATGCGTAACACACCAATAAGGATGGCAAGACCGACAGAAAGCGCAACGGTTAAGCGTAGACCTGTTGCATAATTTCCCATGGAATCAATATTATTTGGAATGACGCCCCCTTCAGCGGCAATCGTCGCAGACTCGGCAGCCACCGCAATTAAGGCGGGTTCCGCGACAGTGGTACCAAACCCCAAAGCGAAGGCAAAAATAAGCAACCAAACCACACTGCCTTTTTGAGCAAAGGCATGCGCCATGGACTCCCCTATAGGGAATAAGCCCATCTCCAAACCAAAGATAAAGAAGGTAAGCCCGAACAACACCAGAATAACCCCGAGAATCAAACCAATAAGATCAGGGATTGGCTGTTGCAGGACAATAATTTGAAAAAACGCAATCACTACGATGATCGGGGTCAGATCACGCATACTTCCCATTAGGGAAACGAAGAGTGCTTTAATTGCATCGGCCATGTAGTAGTTCCAAGCGTGGTCAGTAGGGGAACAAGTAAACAGAGCTTTCACAACAGAAAATATGATGAGAGAGTCCTACGACTAATCTGCTAGCAAACGTTTTTTTTTACATTGACCTCTATCAATGGATAGAGGTCATTATATTTTTATTACTATTTACAAAAGGTTGAAACGAAAATAATTCAGCTAGGAATCGACTGTTACAGACTGATGGTAAAACCTACTTACATCAAGTCACAGGGAGTAATGTAACTAAAAACCCACTAACAACAGCTGCCTTCCCTCCCCCACGTCAATGTTTCATGAAACTTTCTTATCCCTTTAACGCGGTGCGATGTTGATCGCCACTTTTACTTGAGTGCACAGTAAGTAAGTGACCAATTGCAACAGATGCAAAGACAATAAATACCAAAATTGTTGTTTTTTTCGCCAAACACTCGGCATCACCCCTCAAAATGCCCGCAAAGACCCTATGTTTTCAGGCAAGCCACAGTAAAAATCGACCATAATAATCTGTAGCTCTATTCATATCAGGTCAGATGAGAGTAAGATGTTGACATTCAGACTTTAAACATAGTGAGATTGCATCTTTGCGCCAAGGCAAACAAGCCTTTATCTGATTCACCAGTGAAAGAACTCCCAGTTATCAGTAACCACGAGAAAGGTTAAATGAAACGCTACACTCTACTGTTTTGGCTATTCTTGGTCAGTCTCCCAGCATCGGCAGAAAAACCCAAGAAGTTAAGTCTAGTAACAACCGAACAGGTTATTTCCAAACCGCTACAAGAAGTATTACCACTCTCTGGAACGACCGAGGCGCTGCGCGAATCAGGCTTATCACCCCGTATTGATGGACTAGTCGCCAAGCTCCATGTACAAGAGGGGGACTGGATCACCGCAGGCCAACCCTTGCTTGAGCTGGATAGCGCCATCGCAAAAACGCAGGTAGCGTCGGCACAAGCACGGCTTGAAGAGGCACAGACTCGCTACAAAGAGGCACAACGACAACGAAAAGAGTTTCAGACACTACGCAAACAACTGCATGCTACTAGCAACACCGTAGAATCAGCCATTGCTGATGAAAATGCCGCAAAAGCGACAGTTGCAGCACAACGCGCCGACCTTCAACGACTGCAAGTGTTATTCTCAAGACATACCTTAAAAGCCCCGTTCTCTGGACTCATTGCCGAAAAGCACACAGAAGTGGGACAGTGGGTAAAAGCTGATTCACCGGTACTGAAACTGGTTGCTCTGGATACCATTCGCGTACGTGCATCCTTACCTCAACGTTACTACCAGCACCTCGCGCAAAACGCTGGCATTAGAATCAGCTTCGATGCCCTTCCCGAAAAAAGCTACAGAGGAAAGCTCTCCAGCCTGATGTCCGTTGGCAATCAAAGCACGCGCAGTTTTCCACTGTTTATCAATATCGACAATCCTAAACGCACCATTGCCCCTGGTATGTCGGCACAGGTCTTTGTGGAATTGAGAAGCAACACGGCTAAAGCACTGCTGGTGCCTCGGGATGCGGTTGTGCTGCGCGCTGATGGGAGTCGTCTGGTATGGCGCGTCATCGAAGGCAAGGAAGGTCAACACACGGTGCAAGCAGTTAAAGTCTTGTTAGGGCGTGCCGAGCAAGAATTACTCGAAGTGCTGGATAGCTCCCTACAGGAGGGTGACCGTATTGTGATGTTAGGCAATGAAAGTCTCCGACCAGGCCAAGGCATTCGCATCAATCAAGCCAATAAGGAATAAGATTAATTATGTTCCGCTTTGCCATCCAACGCCCCATCATCCTCACTGTTGCTATCTTGATACTCACGTTGTTTGGCATTCTGGCTATCTTTAGTGTGCCGATCCAAATGATCCCCGACCTCGATGCAAGACTGATTAAAGTCTCTACCAGCTGGCCCGGCGCATCACCGCAGGATGTAGAAAAAGAAATTGTCATCGAACAGGAAAAATACCTGACACGCATTCCCGGATTGGAACGACTCGTCTCCACATCGAGTACAGGGGAGGCAGAAATTGAACTGGAATTCCCTTATTCCATTACCATCGAAGAAGCTCTGCTGAATGTGAATAATGCCTTATCTCAGGCCTCGAGTTATCCTGAAAACGTACAGGAACCCAGCATTCGCGCAGAGTCTTTCTCCTCCAACTCGTTTATGTATTATCGACTATCTCCCATCAGCGGAGATTTTTCGGAAGAAGAAGTCATTGCCTTGCGCGACTGGGCAGAAGAGTACGTGCAAAGCACCATGGAACGCGTACCTGGCGTTTCTAGCATCAGGCTGGTTGGCGGTGCAGAACGGCAAATACGCATTCATATTGACCCGGCGAAGCTGGCAGAGCGCAGTATTCGTCTGCTGGATGTGCGTAACGCCATTCGTGAGCGCAACCGTGACGTTTCAGGGGGTGATCTCGACAGTGGCAAGCGCCGCTATTTACTGCGAACAATCGGGCGTTTTCAGACCGTTGAGCAGCTTAACGATCTCGTGATTGCTGAGCGTGATGGTATTTTCGTACGTTTGCGGGATATCGGGCATGCCACACTGGGTTATGCCGAAGTACGTAATTTCGCCTACGGGGCAGGTAAACCTCAGTTATTACTGGCGGTAAATCGTCAACTGGGTACGAATGTTATCGAGATCAAGGAGGACATGGTCGCCACTGTCGCTGACCTCAATAAGAACTTACTGCAAGAAAAAGGCCTGGAACTCGTACTCAACGCGGATGATGTGGTGTACGTAACCGATGCTGTCAATGTCGTTAAACGTAATCTGGCTATTGGAGCAGCCTTGGCCATACTCGTGTTATTCCTGTTTCTGCGTTCCCCATCAGGCACACTGATTGGTGCCATTGGTATCCCAATCTGTACCGTGGCGGCGTTTCTCGGCTTGCTCATTGCAGGTCGCACCATCAATGTCATATCGCTGGCAGGTGTCGCCTTCGCCATTGGTATGACTCTGGATAACAATATCGTGGTGGCGGAGAATATCTATCGGCATCTCGGCATGGGTAAAAAACGCCTGGATGCAGCCTTGGACGGTGTCAAAGAGGTCTGGCCCGCAGTGCTGGCATCAACACTCACCACCGTCTGCGTATTCTTGCCAGTGGTGTTTATCAAGGAAGAAGCTGGGCAGCTTTATTCGGATATCGCCATTGCCATTTCAGCCTCGATTCTGATGTCTATGCTCGTAGCAATCACCTTAGTCCCAGCCGCCAGTGGTCGCTTCCTCAAACTGCCCCCCTCCTCCCCAAACCGTCAACCACTACTGGATCGTTTGGGTGGTGCAGTGGCGCGCGGCATGTTGGCAAGCATTCATTGGCTAAGCGCAGGCATTGTAAAACCCTTAAGTGTGATTATCGTGGTACTGGCCGCAGCCGGCGCAATTTTGTATTACCTGACGCCCAAGGCAGAGTATCTACCAGAAGGTGAGGAAGCCAAGGTGTTTACCATTATGTTTGCCCCGCCAGGCTACAATATAGACACCATGCGCAAGAATTATTTTACGGTAGAAAATCAACTTCTACCCTCTGTAGGCGCAGAGGCAAAACCACTCACCGAAGAGGCAGACGTGCCTGCCATGGACTTTACTGTGGGCTTCGTCAACAGTAGCAGAGCCTTCGCTGTGCGCGGGGTAACGGAAGGCAATCAAACGGATGATTTGTTAAACAAAGCCACTGAGCTGACGGCCGAAATACCGGGATTGCGTTCCTTCTCTTCCCGTGGCTCGATTTTCTCCGGCAACTTTGGCGGTACACGCAGCATCAATGTTGATATTAGTGGCCCAGACTTGCCAACACTGTTCGATGCCGGATTCAAGGTCTTCCTCAAATCGAAGCAAGTGTTTGATAACCCACGCGTCAGACCAACACCTTCAAATCTCACCATGGGTCAGCCCATGCTCGAAGTCCACCCCGACTGGGAACGCGCCGCAGAATTAGGCATTGATGTACAAAATCTCGGTTATACCATCTGGGCATTTTCCGATGGAGCCTACGTCGATGATTTTTTTCTGGACGACGATGAAATCAAGATGTTCCTGTACTCCACTGAGGGCAATATCGAAAGGCCGCAAGACCTGGAATCGCTCATGTTATACGCGGCTAATCGTGGCGTGATTCCGCTCAGCTCGGTGGCACGTCTGGAAGAAACCGTCAACACCGAAACCATTCGCCGCGTTGATGGTGATCGAACCATCACCCTAAGCATTATTCCGCCGCAGAATATCCCACTGGAAACCGGCGTTCAGACCGTCACCGAAGAAATTATTCAGGGCATGAAAGCCTCTGGCGAATTACCCCCCGAAATTAACCTGGAAATCAGTGGTGCCAGTGACCGCCTAGCCGCAACACGCGATGCATTGCTCAAAAACTTTCTAATAGCCGTCATCATTTCCTATTTGCTGATGGTCGCGGTATTTTCACATTGGGGCTATCCATTATTGATACTGACCAGTTTACCAGTGGGTATTAGTGGTGGCATCGCTGGCTTGTATCTGCTGAATCTAGCAGGTGGTAATCTGGACAAAATCGGCATGCACCCAATCAGTCAACCCTTTGACATGATCACCATGCTCGGCTTTCTGGTGCTGATCGGCACCGTGGTCAACAACCCGATACTCATCGTTGAACGCGCAGCCAGCAATGTGAAAAAACGCGGTATGGAAATTGCTGAAGCCGTGACCGAAGCCGTTAAGGTGCGCTTGCGCCCCATCATGATGTCTACCATCACCACGGTCGCCGGACTCTCACCGCTGGTATTCAACCCAGGGGCAGGTACGGAACTCTATCGTGGGCTGGGCGCGATCGTGTTGTTTGGCTTGCTGTTTTCCACACTGGTGACACTGACCTTTATGCCTGCATTGCTATCGCTGGTGTTTCGAATTTTTGTCAAAACCGATAAGGCAGAAATGAAGCATGAGGAAACTAAATAATTTTAACTTTTTTGTAAGACTTCATTACAAATCACAGCCACCGCTAAGCACAAATTTTTGCAGCAACTTATCCACTTTCACATTCACTTTAAACACAGAAATACTTTCACCTTCCAGTGCTTCAAAGTAGGACTTCGCTTTGGCCTTATCAACGCAGTTTTTCAAGGCATCAAAACGACCAAATTCATTGATATTGGCTTCGGTCATCTCAACATTCATCAACTTGTTCAACTGACGGTTAAACGCCTCTACCTGGCTGCTATCCTCTTTACCAAGCAGATTGATCAGCGTAGTGATTTGCGCTTGCTTAGCATTAGCCTGATATTCACTAATGTATTGCCTGAACATTTTTCCGGCCTTCGGTATCACATCACCGCGCTGCACATCGTTTAGGAATTGATTAGCAACCTTTTGCTCTTCCTGGCTTAACGTGGCAAACGATTTATGAAGCTCGTTAAGCGTTTGTTTCAGCAAGTCGCTATCACTATCATTTTGCCCAGCTGTCTTCAGGTATTTTTCAAAGCGGGAATTCATATAATCCGCGTCGATTTTCCCCGTGTCTATCTCGGTTAAATGCCCCGATAAGTCAAACGGCACATCATCGCTACGACCACTACCGCCTTCACTATCACTCGATAACTCCCTGTAACGCAGCACCAAAGTCAAATAAGTATTTTCATCGAACAGTAGTGTGAGCGTTCGCTGGCCTTTTTCGTCATCAAACGGGTAACAGAGTTCTCCCCATGTAAACCCTTGGATTTTTGCCGCTTCCAAATGCTCATTGAAATCTTTAAACAACTTAGCAAACTGCCCACATACTGCAGAATCAGCAGGGAGTTTTTCAAAGTTAGCCTCCCCTGCATGAGCAAATAATTCGCCTACTTCTTCAAAGAGCCTGTTCATCGTATTGAGGTTTTTTTCCAGCTTATCGACAAACAACCCCGTCGGCGTATCACCGGAGTACAGCTTCACCGCGTCCTCAATATTGCGCTGCATGGTGTGTGGGTAGCGGTAGTAACGTATCGTGCCAAAGGGCTTTTCGCTTTCGATATACAGGCGATTGGTGCGCGAAAAGGCCTGGATGATGTTTTCGTACTTCAGCACCTTGTCTAAATACAAGGTATTCAGCCATTTAGAATCGAACCCCGTGAGCATTTGATCAACTACAATCAGCAGGTCGATTTGCTGCTCTGGCGTACTATTAATGTATAAATACGGTTTTTTATGCGCCAACCTAGCAGCAATATTCTTTTTAAATTGAGCGTGATTCGCCAGCGAAAAATCTTGCCCGTATTGAGCGTTATAGTCCTCCAACACCTCAATCAGGCCTGCTTGTTTGAATGCACTGTCAGCGGGCTCGCTGCCTTCATCAATATGCGGGTCAAACAAGGCGCTTATTTTTAGTGTTGGTGCGGCTTGTTTAATACGACGATAATATTGAATAGACTCAGGAATACTGCTGGTAGCAAAAATGGCATGAAATTTACTGTTCTGGCTAAGGTAGGTCCATCGCTTTAAAATGTCTTTAACGACCATTTTTTGATGCTCTTCGCCTTGATATTCCGAGGTCGGTATTTCGTCTTCGATACCTTTAACATACTCACCATCAACTTTTTTGTGGCCTGCCATATTCACATCACGCATATAGCGATTGAATACTTTCTTTTTCTTCGGGTCAGCCAAGGCATCATTTTCAGTCTCCGCTTTGGCCTTATGAAGTGCGACCTTAAGCCTGACATCCATATCTTCAAAGGTCAGCACCTTGTAAGGATCAAAACCCAGTACATTCTTATCGCGAATGCCATCCGCAATACTGTAGCGGTGAAGCTCATCCCCAAAAATAGTTGAAGTGGTACTCTTTTTCTTCTGGTTTTCGTCCTGAATTGGTGTGCCAGTAAAGCCAAAAAACACCGCTGCGGGGAAGGTCTGTTTAATGGTGGTAAGCATGTCACCAAACGTTGAGCGGTGTGCTTCATCGACGATAAACACCAAACGCTTATCGTTAATCAAGGCGATATCATGGCTTTGCAGACTAATACCTTCATCATTCACTGCCTCCGAGATATTGCTCATTTTTTGAATCGAACTAACAATTAAGATTTTTGCCGGATCAGTACTTTTGAGTTTAGTAATCAGTTCGTGCGTGCTTGTGGTCTCTTGAACATCTCCTTTGTCATCGGCGAAGCCTTGGTACTCTGTTAATGACTGCATACCCAGCTCAACGCGATCCATGAGAAAAACCACCTTATCAGCATCTTTCGATTGTGCGATTAACTGCGCCGATTTAAAACTGGTCATGGTTTTACCCGAGCCAGTGGTGTGCCAGATATACCCCCCCAAACGTTCTTTGGCTGTCCAGTTGGTTTTTGCCACCTTGTCGGAGATAGCATTAGCGGCATAGTATTGGTAGCTACGCATGACTTTTAACACCTCATCTGTGTCATCGGCGACGGTATAAAAACCAATCAACTGATGCGCCATCGGAATCGACAACAAGCGCGAGGCGATGCTTCTCCAATCGTTGACGGGTTCGTTATCAAAATCCGCCCAATGAAAGTAATAGTCCTTATTAAAGCGTCCAGCCATCCCAGGATTAGCGAAGTACACCGTTTCATCGGGATTCATGGCGACGAAGACTTGTACCAAGGCGAATAAACCGGTGAATACACCTTCTCTGGAATATGTCTCGATCTGACCATAAGCCTTGCTAACGGGGACTTTGCTGCGCTTTAGCTCGATATGAATCACTGGCATCCCGTTAATGAGCAGCATCACATCGCCACGGCGATCGTGTTGTATTTTCGATGTTTTGGCAAAACGCGGTTGTTGCACTATTTGGTAACGGCTTGTGCCTTTAGCGATTTCGTGACGGTCGTAAATGTGCAGACTGATCTCTATGCCGAGATGGGCTTTATCCTCTGGGTTGTCGCGGGTGATGGCAACGGTTTTACCGTTAATAAAACCGTTGAGTTTAAGCGGGGTTTTTAACTCGCGGATTTGCTCGACGATTTGCTGCATTTCGGTGTCGGTTAACGGCGCGTCGTTTAGGCGGTCTTGCGTATTGTTATTTTGGTATAGAATATCCGCCCAGTTGCGTAATAGATCAGCTTCGGTGGGGCTTTTGAGGACTTCGGTTTCCCAGCCTTTATTGGTGACTAAAGACTCGATTAAGGCGGCTTCAAATTGAGCTTCGCTGGTAAAGGTCATTTATGCCGTTTCCACATCAAACGCTACAATATTACGCTCATCTTTGCTGAACTCCACCCCGATTAGGGTGATAGGTTGCTGCAACTCACGGTATTTTTCAGCATACCCCTTATCCTTGATCTGCTGTAAAGCACTGCCTTTTGGTAAAAATTCCACCACTTTAAACTCAAAAATATAGATCCGCTGTTGAAACTTCAGCGTCATATCAATGCGGCCCTGATTAGTGGCATCTTCCACGGTAACATTCAGGCCCAGCGCGGCGAAATAGGAATAAAACACTGAAGCATAGTAGCCTTCGTATTGTTGAATACTGTTATTGCTGTACCAGTGGTAGGGGATGCTGGCAAAGAAAGCGTGAAATAAATCTTTAAGTCCGGCTAAATCATTGGCTTGCAAGCATTTATACAGGCGACTCTGATGAACAACCTGACTGGATTTATCTTGTACCAAACGCGACAACAAACTTTCATTCAGGCTTTGGTAAACCTCACGGTTCGGATAGCTCAGGGTATAAAAAATCTGCCCGCCCAAGTCTTCAGTGTGTTTAATAGTGAGATAACCTGTTTGAAATAACAGTGCCTCCGTGGTGATGTCATTCACATCAAAACTGGATAACATGCTGCTGCTACTGAGCATACTATTGAGCTGAATAGCACTGACCTGACGTTTTATCAGTAAGTCTATTAAAAAAGTCGGTGTACCCGTCTCAAACCAGTAATTATTGAACTCACGGATATCAAATAACTTGAGCACATCATACGGGTTGTAAACCCCTTCGCCGAGCCAGCGATAACCGTTATACCATTCCCTGATTTGCCCACGATCCAACTCAAACAGCTCTGGAACAAATACGGTATCAATGTCATTGTCCGTATAACCGCATAAGGTCGAATAACGCTTATCCAGTGTGATGTCGGTGAGGTTGTTTAAGCCGGAGAAAATATTCACCTTGGAAAATTTACTGACCCCCGTAAAGAATGAAAATCGCACCGATGCATCATTGTCTTTCACTGTGCCGTAGAAACCACTGAGTAAATCACGGTTGGCTCGCGCCAGATCGGGTGTATTAATCGCATCCAGCATGGGTTTATCATACTCATCGACCAGCACAACAACGGGTAACCCGGTTTGTTTTTTTAGGTGGTGAAGCAAATAGTGGAAACGTTCGGAGCAAGTGGTATAGCCTGAGTTTGAACCTGCTTCTTGTTCCAATCGATCCAACTGCGCCATCAGACTATTCTCTAAATTGCCGGCCTGCCTAAAGTTACCTGTACCAAAACTAAAGCGCAGCACCGGATATTTCACTGACCAGTCCCATTGGTCATGGATGGCTAAGCCTTTGAATAAAGTTTCATTGCCCTCAAATAGTTCTTTCAGGGTATCGAGAAACAGGCTTTTACCGAAACGACGCGGACGGGAGAGGAAGTAGTGCGTGCCTTCGTTGATCAGGTTGTGAGCCAGTGCTGTTTTGTCCACGTAGTAATAATCATCACTTCTGATTTTTGCGAATGTCTGGATTCCTAAGGGGAGTTTGCGTCGTTTCATGGTCTCATCATTACGGCTTGGTCTGTAGTAGAGCTAGCTTAGCATAGCGGGCAGAATACCCTCCCGGACAATCTTGTTCAGCCTTCACCCAAATCATCAGTTTTATACAGGGTGTAGCCTTCATAGTAATAACTCGTATCAATACCTTTCATATACAAAGCACGGTCATCAACCTGGTCGGTGAGCGCCTGTTTGAGTAAAACTTTTATCTCCACGTCTTTCACCGGGCTGCGTTCCATTGCCAGCAGGTAATCGTCTTTATCGACGTTGCTCCAGTCTACAACTTGATGAAGTTCATGTTTTAAGATGTGATCCAGCCAAATGCGGGTGCTGCGGCCATTGCCTTCTCTGAAAGGGTGGGCGACGTTCATTTCTACGTACTTTTCAATGATCTCATCGACACTGGATTGTGGCATGGTGGTGATGTTTTTTAATGCAGCTTCGAGGTACATGACGGGGGCGAAGCGGAAGTTGCCTTTGGCGATGTTTTCTTTGCGGACTTTGCCTGCGAAGGGGTAGATGTCTTCGAATAGGTATTCGTGGATGGCGGCGAGGGTTTGGAAGCTGCCTGCTTCCAGGTTGGCTAAGAAGTCAGTGTCGAAGAGTTGGCGGGCTTTGATTTTACTGAGTTTTTCTTCTATTCGGGCGAGTTCTACGGCGTCAGTGAGGTTGAGTTTGTTGTCCGGGATCATTGGGTTCCGCGCTCCTTATACGAATAGTTTAGCCAGGCAGGCTTGTTTGATGTGGGTGAGTTTGTTGAGTTGGGTTTGGTGTTGGGTGATTAGGGTGTCTAGTTGTTGGAAGAGCTTGCCGATTTTGGTTTGTTCACTTTCACTTACTGGAAAACTCAATTTTAAACCATTTAATTCACTTGCCTTAATAAGTGGTTGCCCCGTGCCAAAGGATAATTTTTTCAGATCGTAGTTTTTTAATAAAAAATAGATAAAACTCAGGTTCTGGCCCTTGATAAATACCGTGTTGTCAGTAATCTTTACTTTTCCTGTATATCTATATAGCTGACCTGCATTTTCTCCAACCCTAGCTGTAAGTACAAAATCACCCGAATAATCAAAGTCACAGTCATGGCCTATTATGCTTCGAGAGCCAAGTATTGCATATGGGTTTGCCTCATCTTTTTCTTTTTTTGTAGTGAAAAAACTTTTTCCTGTTCCAATAGAGTCAATTTTACTCCCTAACACCTTCTCCTCCCAAACCCCACTAAACCCCTTAAACCGAATAGCTGGTTCATCCGTGCCTTGTTTGGGAAACATTTTTTCGAGCAGGGATTTTTTAAGGTTTAACAGCTTGTCGTGCTTTTGCTGATGTTGGGCGATCAGGGTATCGAGTTGTTGGAAATACTGGCCGATTTTGGTTTGTTCTTTTTGGCATGGCAGGTCAATTTTTGTATTGAGAATATTCCTGTTGTATAGGTGTTTAATCGTGCTTCCTTCTATCCCTGACCATTCCACGAATGAGTAAAACTGTTTAAGAA
>CACVAY010000150.1 GCA_902727985.1 uncultured Thiotrichaceae bacterium
GCTACCCCATTTTCTGCAAATTCCTGCATTTCATGGGTTCTAATCTGGATTTCAACAATACGCCCTCCTGGCCCGATTACTGCGGTATGAATCGACTGATAACCGTTACCTTTTGAGTTCGCTATATAGTCGTCAAACTCATGGGGTAAATGCTTCCAGAGATGATGCGCCATGCCCAACACCATATAACACTGCGGCACGGTATCGACAATGACCCGCACCGCCAACAAATCGGCAACCTCTTCCACCTCAACCTGCTTACGCTGCATTTTTCTCCACGTGCTGTAGAGATGTTTTGCTCGTCCTGAAATTTCAGCATCCACACCAATCTTGGCGACTTCATCCTTTAGCTGATATGCAAACTCTTCAATGAAAGATTCACGCATCAAGCGATTGCCTTCCATGGATTTCGCTAATGTCATATAAGGTTCAGGATCCAAATAGCGAAATGCCAGATCTTCCATTTCCCATTTCAATTGGGCAATGCCGAGACGATTAACCAATGGCACATACACATCACGGGTTTCACGCGCAATACACCGTCTGACCGCTTCATCTTCTTGGGGCAAACCGCGAAGACGTTGCAATCGATAGGCGAGTTTCGCTAATACGGCACGAATATCGTCCACCGTAGCCAATAACATGCGACGTAAAGTTTCTGCTTCTTCAGGTGCATTAGGGGACTCTTCGGTGCAATCTTTGAAGGTATTGAGCCAATGAATATGGCGGACAATATTAGTAATTGCTGCACCATATTGGACTTCAACGGCTTCATGATCGAACTCCTCTCTAAGCCTTGGGTCACTTAGTAGCGTTGCAATTAAGGTGTCAGCATCAGCATTCAATTGCTGCAAAATAGTGGAGACTTCTACCGCATTCGGTCGCGTGTCTGACTCATCATAGGCATTGAGAACCGCTGTTAATGCCTTCGATAATTGCTCTTGTTTTTCTTGTGTATTAATACCCTTCGATAAAATTTCATAGGCCTGGTCATGGCTTTGGATATCAAGAGGAGCTAAAAATTCACGGTGTTTCATAACGCTTGGTATCAGTTTGATGGACAGATAAGAACTATCACTATAAAAGAGGCTTACTACACTCCAGGCAATCTTCGTTTAATGCTGGAAAGTCGACGGCATCGACAGCTTTTGCATCTGTAACAACTCATCATCAACACCCGCGGCTTGCGTTAATTCAGCCACATTTTCTTTCGTAAAGAAGCCATCAAAATCACCGAAACGCTGCACATACTCGATAATTAATGAAGAGTGCTCTGATGCTCCTGAGAATATCTGTTTGATCCCTTCTTCACGAGACCCAATCACGTCCAGCAAGAATTTTTTACCTTGTCCTGCAATGGAATTAACAACATGTTCGATATTCTCCACGCCTTCATAATCGCCGTCATGCACGCCTATCGCCAAGTGATGTAAACGTGGTCCATAGTTGCGAACAAACGTTTCTGTGGGTGAAGGTAAGTGTTCCAGATGGTTCACAAAATACGGGGTGTTATTCGCGGTAAAGACTTTGGCGGGGCTATAAATCTCATCCTTAAAATGAACGCTTTTAGTGACATTCGTCGATGAGTTCTGGTCTTTAATATCATAAGAGCCCCAGTAGAAATAACTGGATAGTGAAAGCCATTCAAGAATAGCGTTTTCCCGATTCTGGCTATAAATCCGTGTCGCAAGATGATCAATAGGCGTTAATATGCCCTCTATATTAAGAGCTTTCTGAGCATTTTTAGCTTTCAAGTAGGCTGCTTGGACATCATCACGAATATTGGATGTGCCTAATTGATAGGTTCTGATTTCATCATCCGCGCGTTGCATGTATGCCACGATATTATGTGAATAGGGAGAAGGTTTGCTAACAGACAAATTAGCAGGCAACTCTAGGTGAGCCACTTCTTCAGGGGAAAAGAAACGGAATTCCCTCTCTTTTTGCAAACGTGTCACCGCATCCACATCCGATACACGCAGTATTTCCCCCATATAACGGCTATTGGGCTTGTTAGCACCAACCGGGTAAACCTCATTAAGGCTACGAAAAATTCCGCTAATGCCGGGGTCTTTCACTTCACGGACTAACAAATCGGGCGAGTCCATATCGATTCGCAAAATATGCGTCCAATGGGATGCACTCTCCAGTGTCACCAAATAATGATAGGGAGTCATTAGGCACAATTCACCAACATATCGCACCGACTGATCTGGGTCGACGGTGATCATCAGCGCTTCAATTTGACCGATCATATCGGTTAAGCCTATCCGATCTCTTTCGACCAACAGTTTTTGTAGGTAGTCCTCGAAGAAGTCAGAGTTTTGTTTATCGCCATGTCGTGGAAATTGCAGTGAATCCATTTTATTACCCTTAGTGTTTTCAATTTCGGTTTTGCCGCATTATTGGCTCGTCAAAACCGATCCGATTTGGCTAATACAAAGCAAATAGCATGCCATTCTAAAAAAAGGAAGCGCCTGGCTTTGCACTTATTAACCGGTTCACAGAACAACAGAACAACAGAACATAAGCCTTCAACAGAAAAATCAAGACAAAGGAGCCTCACCTCTATCTGGCAGATCGGGTAATTCAGCAAATGCCTCAAGCAATTTATCCGCCCAGCTTCTTCGCAATGAACGAAGATATTTATCATTCCGGGTAAACAACCAATAATCTCCCTGAGCCAATGAACCAATGGTGTAACTGGTAATTTCAATGGGTGGGCCAACAGTGGCATTACTGCGCATGGTTGAGTCCATCGAGACCATCGCAGCACGAATCGCATCGTTTTCAGGGGTGTTTTCGTGAATAACACGATCTAACAAGGGCTTACCATACTTTACCTCACCAATCTGGAGAAATGGTGTGCGTTCTGGGCAGGAAATATGGTTACCTTGCGGATATACCATAAAAATTTCTGCGGGCTCATCGCCAATTTGGCCACCAATAATGAAGGTTGCCTCAGCATTAAACCCCGCATTCATTGGCGAATGATTATGCTTATTCTGCACAATGACACTGAGATTCCCCAAATAATCAGCTGCTTCAGACATATACTTCACAGTATTCAGGTTAACTTCGGTACTTTCTTTAATCTCACGATTGATCTGCGTAATGACATCCTGGGTGGTGGCAAGATTGCCTGCACTCAAAATGACAAACTGTCTTTCTCCGGGGATACCCAAAGAAAACATTTTACTGTAGATGTTGAGATGATCTGCCCCCGCATTGGTTCTTGAATCAGAAGCAAAAACAAGGTGATTATTCGTTTTAATAGCAACACAATAGGTCATAAAAAATATCTTAAATATAGATCTGGTCTAGGAACTCTCTAGCTTTTCCCATCGAAAGCACACTGGGTGCCATTCCGACAATAAAGAACATAGAAAAACATTGCCTGCACAGGTAAAAAAGCAGACACTTAGGCGTATAGACAATAAAGCCCTCAAAAAAGTCAATATTTGAATCCTAATTACAGTGATTCACGAATAACTAACTAATAGCAACTAAGGGACAGAAGGATACTACAGGCAAAAAATAATTGCCTCAAACCCATTCGTTACAGTAAATATTTAATCATTCATTCATCTTAGACTTTTATACTGGCATCAATTTTGCTTAACCATTATCAAGACAAACAACAAGGAAGACTGGTAAATGAATTGGGACATCTATGACTCAACACCCTTTTTTGATGAAGTATTAGAAAAATCATCGACCCCGCGCCCTGTCGCTAAACATTTATATACGTATCTTCAATCATTGGAGAAAAAAGAATTACATGAGCGAAAACAAGGTGCTGAGCACTGTATCGAAGAAATGGGTGTATCATTTACCATCTACTCTGAAGGCTCAAATATCGACAGAGACTGGCCCTTCGATATTATTCCACGCCCTATTCCTGCGGACGAATGGCGACAAGTCGAAACTGGGCTTAAGCAACGTATTAAAGCATTAAATTTATTTATTAATGATATTTACAACGATAAACAAATCATTAAAGATGGAATTGTTCCTCAACACCTCATCGATGGCTCAAGCAACTATCTTGCACCATGTGAGGGCATAACACCACCACATGGCGTATGGGCCAATGTTTCAGGTATCGATTTGGTGCGGGACGGCGACGGTGTCTTGCGAGTGCTCGAAGATAATCTACGCATTCCGTCGGGTGTTTCTTACATGATTGAAAATCGTCAAGTCACGAAACGCACCTTCCCTGAATTATTTGACTCCCATAGCATCTTACCCATTTCTGACTACCCGATTCATCTCTATGAGATGTTGGCATCCCTCGCTCCTCCTGAAATTAAACACCCTGAAATCGTCGTTCTCACGCCCGGTATCTATAACTCAGCTTATTATGAACACTCCTTTTTAGCACAAGAGATGGGAGCACAACTGGTTGAGGGTGCCGATTTATTCGTTGATGATGAGGACTTCGTCTATATGCGAACGGTCAGTGGTCCATGTCGTGTTGATGTCATTTACCGCCGTGTTGATGATGTGTTTATTGACCCGGAAGTCTTTAACGAAGAATCTATGCTTGGCGTACCCGGTATTATGCGTGCATGGACGAAAGGCAATGTAGCCATTGCTAATGCACCAGGTAGCGGTGTCGCTGATGATAAAGCCATTTATGCCTATGTGCCTAAAATGATAGAATATTATCTCGACGAAGAAGCGCTACTCCCTAACGTTAAAACCTATCTGTGTTATGAGAAAAATGACTTTAAATACGTCATGGATAATCTGGAGAATTTAGTCGTAAAACCGGTTAATGAATCCGGCGGCTACGGAATTGTTATTGGCCCCCGCTCTAGTAAACAAGAAATTGAAGACTGCCGAGCATTAATCAAAGCAGACCCACGAAATTTCGTCGCTCAGCCGATGCTCGACCTTTCTACAGCACCAGTGATTACTGACACAGGTATTTCCCCACGTCATCTCGATTTACGCCCTTTTGTTTTACAAGGGGAAGACTGCTGGGTCACTCAAGGTGGCTTAACCCGTGTGGCTATGATTGAAGGCTCGCTCGTAGTGAACTCATCCCAGGGCGGTGGCAGTAAAGACACCTGGATTGTTGAAGATCATGAGGCGACAGAGGAAATAACAGCAGAGGAGACAAAAGCATGTTAGCTCGTAATGCTGAAAGGGTTTATTGGTTAGGCCGCTATGTAGAACGCATAGAAAATACTGCCCGCCTGTTGAATGCGTTTTCTCATGTGATGATGGATCTTCCTCAGTCTAAGAAATTGCGCTGGGATATGTTACTAAAAATCATGTCTTCTGAGCAGGGCTTCACAAAGAAACATGATGAATACCTCACTGAAAACATCATTACCTTCCTACTTGTCGACGCTGACAACCCCGGATCAATTCGTTCCTCAGTCAAGGCTGCTAGGGAAAATGCCCGCACCTGTCGAGACATCATTCCTCTCGAGAGTTGGGAGGTTCTTAATGAGTTAAACCTGCTCGTTAAAAGATCCATGGATAAGGCACTCAATCGCCGTTATCGCTATCAATTTATCGAAGACATTATTGGACTCTGTCAACAATTTAATGGCATGATTTACAATACCCTGAGTCGTAATCAATCCTTTGATTTCCTCATTATGGGGAATCTTGTGGAACGCGCAGATATGACCACTCGCATCTTAGATGTGGCTGCAGGCATCCTGTTACGTCGAAATAGCGACGTTCAAACCTTCGATACCGTGATCTGGTCTGAAATCCTCAAAGCCACCAGTGCACTCACTATGTATCGCACCATGAACGGCCCACGCATCAGCCCCGAGAATGTATTGTACTTCATGTTGTGCGAGGAAGAATTCCCGCGTTCCATGAAATTCTGTTTGAGCGTTATGCGTGGGTTGGTTTCTGTGTTACCGCGTAATGAATCATTCTGTGAGCAACTTTCACGTGTTGAAAAACAACTCGCTCTTTGTGAGGATAAAATCATCATCGAGCCTGAAGAACTGCATATTTTCTTCGATGAAGTGCAAAAAGGCTTGAGCGCTTTGCATAATGAAATCGCTAACATATGGTTTCTCAAAGCCTATGACTCAACACCTGCACTCTCGCATTCTCAAACACAAACACAAACACAAACGTAAGGCCAAGAATCATAAATCAGAATAAGTCTCTGATACATTCAGAGACTCTGTATAGATGCTTGCTAAAACAAACAATAGATACCGTTAAAGGACATCATTCCTAATGACCATACAAGTCGCCCTTAATCATAAAACCGCTTACAAATATGACCGCGCCGTTAACATGTCTCCGCATGTCATACGCTTACGCCCGGCACCCCATTCTCGAACGCCTATCAAAGGGTATTCACTAAAAATTACTCCTGAAAATCACTTTATCAACTGGATGCAAGATCCCTTTGGTAACTATGAAGCCCGTCTCGTTTTCCCTGAAAAGACTACGGAGTTTTCGTTTGAAGTTGATGTCATCGCCGACATGACAGTGATCAACCCCTTTGATTTTTTTGTAGAAGAATATGCAGAAGAATACCCTTTCACATACAGCAAAGAGCTTAAGCAGGAGTTACTCCCTTATCTGCATATCGCAGAAGAAGGTAAAGCACTTAAAAAATGGTTAAGCGAAGTTGATCGCTCCAAACAAAAAATTAATGATTTCCTCGTTTCCTTGAATCAACGCTTAGAAAAGGATATCGGTTATAACATTCGTATGGAGCCAGGTGTCCAAAGTTGCGAAGAAACGCTGACCAAGAAAACAGGATCATGTCGTGATAGCGCATGGCTAATGGTGCAAATTTTGCGCCACTTGGGCTTAGCTTCACGCTTTGTTTCCGGTTATTTAATTCAGCTGACCTCTGATGAAAAATCTCTAGATGGCCCATCAGGCCCTGAAGCTGATTTCACCGATTTACATGCGTGGTGTGAAGTTTTTATTCCAGGTGCAGGCTGGGTCGGTTTAGACCCAACGTCAGGCCTTTTCGCCAGCGAGGGGCATATTCCTTTAGCTTGCACTCCTGATCCTGGTAGTGCAGCCCCCGTTACAGGCGGCATGGATGAATGTGAAGTCGAATTTGAACACAGTAATACGATTCAACGTATCAAAGAAGACCCGCGAGTAACCAAACCCTATACCGAAAGCCAATGGGAAGCGATCAACGCTCTTGGCGAACAAGTCGATAAGGTACTTGATGAAGGCGATGTACGTCTTACCATGGGAGGAGAACCCACCTTTGTTTCCATTGACGATATGGAGTCGGAGCAGTGGAATACCGCCGCCTTGGGCAAACATAAACGCCAACTAGCGGGGGATTTATTTCTGCGCATGAAAGAACGCTTTACCACCGGTAGTTTGCTGCAATACGGACAAGGCAAATGGTATCCTGGTGAAGAAATTCCCCGTTGGGCATTGGGTGCTTACTGGCGTACCGATGGCGTACCGATTTGGAAAAATGAAGATTTAATTGCCAAGGATGATGTTGATTACAAACAAACACCAGCAACCTCAAAAGCCTTTACTCAATCACTTTGTGAGCATTTGGGCTTAGCCGATAAATATATTGTTCCTGCTTTCGAAGACAAAATGTATTTCCTCTGGAAAGAAGGCACTATCCCCGCCAACCTTGATTCTGAAAAAGCCAATCTCAAAGACACATTGGAGCGACAGGCCATTGCTCGTGTTATACAGCAAGGCTTAGATAGTGAGGTGGGTTTCGTACTCCCTATTAGTTGGGACTACAATCAAAAAGCCTGGCGCAGCGCACCATGGCAGTTCCGTAATGACCGCCTTACCTTGATTCCAGGTGATTCACCGTTGGGATATCGTTTACCGTTGGATTCACTACCCTGGCAAACCGAAGAAGAGCGTGAAATTCACGTTGAACGCTGTGGCATAGAAGAACGCGAGGAACTTGAGGACTACCATGAAGTTGTGAATGAACGCCTCAAATCCACAACATCCAAGACCTCAAAGAAAGCGAAACCTAAAAAGGCGAAAAAATCCTCTGAAAAAATCATCGTTGATGTTCCGCACACGGCACTTTCAATCGAAGCACGTGATGGCTGTTTACATGTCTTTATGCCACCACTTACCTATCTCGAACATTATCTAGAACTGATTAGTGCCATCGAGATGACAGCAGAAAAAACCAAAACACCGGTACGTATTGAAGGTTATGCGCCCCCGCGTGATCATCGTGTGAAATCGTTCCAAGTCACACCAGACCCAGGTGTTATCGAAGTCAATATTCACCCGTCGAATAACTGGAAAGAACTGGTTGAGCATACAGAGTCTCTCTATGCAGAAGCGCGTTTAAGCCGCCTAGGCGCAGAAAAGTTCATGCATGATGGCCGACACACAGGCACAGGTGGTGGTAACCATGTCACTCTGGGGGCAGCAAACCCTGTCGATAGTCCGTTCTTACGTCGTCCAGAAGTCTTGCAGAGCTTAATCACCTATTGGCAACACCACCCAGCACTCTCTTATCTATTCTCAGGTTTATTTATCGGCCCAACCAGCCAGGCACCCCGTGTCGATGAAGGTCGTGATGAAAAGCTTTACGAATTGGACATTGCCTTCTCGCAAATGCCTCAAGGAGAGACGGAGCAACCCTGGTTGGTTGATCGTCTATTGCGCCATTTGCTTACTGACATTACTGGCAATACCCATCGCTCCGAGTTCTGTATCGACAAAATGTACTCACCCGATTCTGCATCAGGTCGACAAGGCATTCTCGAATTCCGTGGTTTTGAAATGCCACCGCATGCTCGCATGAGTTTGATGCAAGCCGTGCTGATTCGTACCTTGGTTGCATGGTTCTGGAAAACCCCCTACAAAAAGCCTTTGGTACGCTGGGGAACTGAACTGCATGACCGCTTCATGCTGCGACATTATGTTGAAGCAGATATGCGAGAAGTTGTGCGTGATCTAAACGATGCGGGATTCCCATTCCGCTTTGAATGGTTAGATCCTTTCTTCGAATTCCGATTCCCACGGTATGGCAGTGTTCAAATCAACAACATCGCGATGACCTTACATTCGGCTATCGAACCATGGCATGTACTCGGAGAAGAATCAGGCAGCCAGGGCACGGCTCGCTATGTGGATTCCTCACTAGAGCGCGTACAAATTAGCCTGCAAGGTTTGACAGAGACACGTTATCGCCTTTTCTGTAATGGCCACCCCGTTCCCCTCAGAAACACAGGAAAAAATGGTGAATATGTCGCAGGCGTACGCTTCCGTGCCTGGAATCCACCTTCTGCACTACATCCTACAATTGGCATTCAAGCACCACTTGTATTCGATCTAGTCGATACGTGGAACGAACGCTCAATCGGTGGCTTTACTTATCATGTTGCGCATCCGGGGGGCCTGAACCCCGACACCTCTCCCGTCAATGCTTTTGAGGCAGAGTCACGTCGTGTTAGCCGCTTCTGGGAATTCGGTCATACGCCTGTCTCTGTCGTCAACCCAAGTCCTATAAGCGATGATATGGGACGTGAGCTTGTAGAGCATACGGAACGCAAAATGCCTTACAGTGATCTACCCCCCACTGAAACAGGGGAATACCCATACACCTTGGATCTACGACAAGTTTACTAAGCGTTGCCATGTTGATAGTGAGTACGTTTTTTCTCACTATCAACATTATTAGGTTATTAGCCAGAAGAAAACTTTGCTGAATCAAGTCTGGCTCGCAACTGGTCAATCGACCTTTTCAATCGACGCAGACCTTTTTCAACATTAAAGCGCATTAGTTTTCGTTGATATCTGATCAAAAGCAACTCATCGTGGCCCGTAGCAAGACTCTTCTTATACTGGCTATCACTTGCTAGAAAGTTATATTTTTTAGCTCCTGACTCCAGAAAATACATAATTGCGGTGTAATGCGATACTAAGCCTGGACGATAGTGCTGGCTACCGGAAAGATAATTAAAACCACATTGGTAGAATAACGCCTCACCCTTATAATAAAAATAATACAAATAGCCCAACGTTCCAGAATCGTGATAAACGTGTAACATTCGTATTTCGTTTTGTTCAAATCGCGTGCGAATCAAGCGACGATGAAACCCCATAAAGAAATCGTTGTCGAAAATACTGCCTTGGTTTCTCTGATTCCATCTCGCATCATGCAAAACCCGCATATTATCCAACATAGCAATAGCCTCATCAGCAGTTTCTGCTGCCTTAAGCTTTATTTCACCAAATTTCCCATATTCTTTGAGGGAACGTCTGATTTGCGCTCGTTTGTTCTTGCTAAGATGGGAAATATACTCCTTGGAAGATTCTGTTATTTGGGGAAAATCTACAAAGTATGAAGGCGTCCGCTCTAGCAAATCATCCGCCAGTCTAAAATCAGTCATAGAATCACGAAGCATTTCATCACTAGAAAGCTCTGGTAAAACAAACTCATCGACATCTTTTAAAAGAGGGCTACGCAGCCATGAGGTCGTGTCATTGACAAGCGTTTTATCGACTAATAAACCGTTATATTCCATGGTTAAGGTGTCGCATGGATGCCCTGAGGTATTTAGATAAGCACGATTAGCCAAAATCAATTTATGATCCACGCTTAAAGAACGACCTAAGAAGAAACAAATAACTGGCTGCTTACCCAGTCTTCCCACAATGAGTTGGATCTTGGCTTTTGGAGGAAGCAATTCAAGCCAGTTTTCAATCCACGCCCACGATAAAAAGAAACTATGTTCAGTTCGATTTTGTAAATCAAGCCATACTTCCTTAGTTGTCTCCCTATCCATAAACGGATCAATTTTTTCATAATTAATAGAGTCTTTTTTTATAATAGACATAGCAAATAGCGTTCCCTTAACAAGTCATCAACGAGGCTTTTGAAAGCAAATAGCCTCAACGTAATCGCAAATTAGCTTTTATCTATTTTTTTCTCTTCGACTCCTCTTTGGCATCCGCGAGTGTTTCTTTGGCCTCATCGGCTAGTTCACTGGCTTTGACTTTTGCCTCATCGGCTATTTCCGCTGCCTTCTCTTTTGCTTCTTCAGCTGTTTTTACCGCCTCCTGTTTTACCTCTTCAAGATTTTCAGAAGCGCGCTCCACTGGAGTATCACCAAGAAACTTGGCTTCATCCATCACCGATGCCGTATTCATACCTAACAATTTATAGGCAGGGCAAAAGCTGAAAAAGCCTGTTGCCAGTAAAATTGCTCCGACCGCAAAAATCAAAAAGCTCTTTGCAAAAAAGAGCCAAATAACGAGCAACAAAATTCCCACACCTATGCGAATATTTCTGTCTTTACTACCTACGTTGTAATCAAGTTTCATAAGACTTCCTTATATTGTCAGTGACATCCAATGTTAAAAGAGAATCCAAAGCTTAATATTTCAATAAAAATACGAAACCTAAGCATTCACACTTATTACATGAATTTTAGTAAACAACCTATGACTTGTTGTGATTTTATCTGGGGATAAATACAGCAATTTATTCATTCAAATAGGCATTCTTGAATAAGACACTCACAAAAAAGCCAGCTTTATGCTGGCTTTTGAGTATATTGAATTTATTTAATTCACACGTTCCATATGCATAACAGTTGCTGTCATGAACTGACAGAAGCAGGCAAAGGTAC
>CACVAY010000151.1:0-42629 GCA_902727985.1 uncultured Thiotrichaceae bacterium
GGTGCGAAGGGTTCTGCCTGAACAATATCCGCTAGTTTTTCTTTGAGTAACTCCAGTATCGCAAGAAAAGTAACGACAACGCCAAGACGTCCTTCTTCGGGAGTAAATAATCGATGAAATTCAATGAACTTATCGGCTTGTAAAATAGCTAATACATTCGTCATACGTTCCCGTACAGATAGGGATTCACGACGAATTTCATGGCTGGTTAGTAAATCAGCACGCGCCATAATGTCTTTGAAGGCATCTAAGATATCTTGCAGTTCAATATCAGGTAATGGCTTATCTTTATCGTCTTTAATGGCTTCGATTGAACTTGGCCAGAAGTCGCGATCCTGACGAGGCATTTCTTCAATATCTACGGAGGCTTGTTTGAAGCGTTCGTATTCTTGTAAACGCCTGACCAACTCAGCACGCGGGTCATCCTCATCTTCCGTTTCTTCATGGCGTGGCAAAAGCATGCGAGATTTAATTTCTGCAAGCATCGCAGCCATCACAAGATATTCGGCGGCAAGGTCTAGCTTGATTGATCGCATTACCTCAACATATTCCATATATTGCTTGGTAATTTCAGCAATAGGAATGTTTAGGATATCGAGATTCTGGCGTTTAATCAGATAAAGCAATAAATCCAAGGGCCCCTGAAAAGTTTCAAGAAACACCTCTAAAGCCTGGGGTGGTATATATAAATCTTCTGGTGGGGTGATGAGTGGTTCGCCATCAACAATGGCGAAGGGTAATTCGCTTTGTTGAGATTGCGCACTGGCAGACTCTGCTGACATTTATGTGTGTGAAAAACGCATAGCTTCGATAACATCTTGCATGGTCTCAGCAGCAATGTCTCGAGCAGCTTCACCACCTTGATGGATAATACTCTTCACATAGTCATGATTATTTTCGTATTGTTTGGCTCGCTCACGAATAGGGTCAAGCTCTGCTTGTACCGAATCAATCACAGGTTGTTTACATTGAATACAGCCAATGCCTGCTGAGGTACATCCTTCTTTAACCCATTCATGCGTTTTTTCATCGGTGTAAGCTTGATGGAATTGCCAAACGGGACATTTGTTGGGATCGCCTGGATCCGTTAAACGCATACGTGCAGGGTCAGTCGGCATCTTTTTGATTTTTTGCGTGAGTGAATCCGCTTCTTCTCGCATATCTATCGTGTTGTTATAAGACTTTGACATCTTACGCCCATCAAGGCCCGGTAGCTTAGATGCTTTAGTTAGTTTTGCGTCTGGCTCAGGTAAGATGATTTTGCTAATACCTTCAAGGTAGCCATATAAACGTTCACGATCACCAATAGTGATATTTTGCTGTGATTCCAATAAGGCATGAGCGACTTCAATAGCTTCTGTGTCACCTTTTTCTTGATAAGCACGACGAAGGTTTCGGTACATCTTGGCGTTCTTTTTACCCATTTTGCTAATCGCGGCTTCACACGTGTCTTCAAAGCCTGCTTCTTGTCCATAGAAATGATTGAAGCGACGAGCAACTTCTCGCGTCATTTCAACATGCACAACTTGATCTTCACCAACAGGTACTTGATTGGCCTTGTAGATAAGAATATCTGCCGATTGGAGTAATGGGTAACCAAGGAACCCATACGTCCCAAGGTCACGCTCTTTTAAGTTTTCTTTCTGATCCTTATACGTTGGTACACGCTCTAACCAGCTGAGCGGTGTCATCATAGAGAGCAGCAAATGTAGCTCTGCATGTTGTGGTACATCAGATTGTACAAACATGGTGGCGTGATTTGGGCTAATACCTGCTGCTAACCAGTCGATCATTAGCTGTGTGACGTGGTCAGGGATATTTTCAGGTGTTTCGTAGTGCGTGGTTAATGCATGCCAGTCAGCGATAAAGAAAAAGCAGTCATATTGATGTTGCATGTCGATCCAATTCTTCAACACGCCATGATAATGACCTAAATGCAATTTTCCGGTAGGGCGCATGCCTGAAACAACGCGCTCATTTTCCACTGCCGATCTGCTCAAAATAACCTCGATTTAATGTTCATAATTGATAAGAGAAACCTCTGTATAAGAGGTTTCTGGAAAGTATAACAAACTGGGACGTTTGCTATCTCTTAAATTGTTTGTGAAAAGTGCTTAGTGTTTCATTAACCAATCTACGTCACCTTTACCTTTTCTGAGGATTTCTGGTGGATTTTGCATGAGGTCTACTACGGTGGTTGGTTCATGTCCGCTGTAGCCGCCATCCATAATCAAATCCACTTGATTTTCTAATTGTAGTTGAATTTGGTAGGGGTCTGTCATAGGGAATTCATCATTGGGTAACATCAAAGTGCTAGAAATGATGGGCTGAGTAAATTCTTCTAACAAGCTTTGAACAATCGTATTATCCGGAACGCGAATCCCTAATGTTTTTCGCTTGGGGTGCTTAAGACGGCGTGGGATTTCACGCGTAGCTTCCAAAACAAATGTATAGGGGCCTGGCGTTAACGATTTGATAAGGCGATAGTTGATGTTATCGACAATGGCGTATTGCGAAATTTCGGATAAGTCTTTGCAGACAAGTGTAAATGGATGTTTGTCATCAACGCCACGTATGCGACGTATGCGGTCTACCGCTGCTTTATCATCTAAATGACAACCGATTGCGTAACTAGAATCAGTGGGGTAAACAATCACACCACCTTGATTCAGGATGTCAACTGCTTGTTTGATCCGACGCGCCTGTGGGTTGTCAGGATGCATATGGAAATATTCGCTCATGGGGAAGCCAATTGCCGTTTAAAACACGGTATTCTATATCAGGTCTTTCTGTTAGAGTAGCGAACCCGACTAGAAAATGGGACATTCTTTTAGGAATTCCTGATTAAACCTCATCAGCTTGTCAGGGGGTTCCTCAAAATGACGTTTCAATGAGCTATATTAAGAGCTATGTATGAAGTTTTTATTTGATTTTTTGCCAGTTGTCCTGTTCTTTCTGGTTTATAAATTTTATGGTGACGTTCCAGCGTCGTATATTGAATGGGTCAACCAAATTCCTTACGTGGAATTGGTGTCTGGGGATCCAAAGCATGCTCTGATCTTTGCTACATTGGTACTGATTGTTGCGAGTATTTTGCAAAATGTATTACATTGGCTAATGTATCGTCGCTTTGAAAAGATGCACTTAATCTCGATGGGCATTCTTGTCGTTTTTGGTAGTCTAACCATTATTTTGAAAGATCCTAACTTTATTAAATGGAAAGTCACCCTCTTTAATTGGATTTTTGCGATAGTTATTTTGGGAAGCTTGTTTTTTGGCGAGAAGACCCTCATAGAAAGAATGATGGGGCAAGCTCTTACTGTATCGTCACAAGTTTGGCGTCAAGTAACGCTTTATTGGGGAGGTTTTTTCTTTATCATTGGTGTCTTAAATTTGATCGTCGCCTTTATTTACCCTGGTGAAAATGATACGAATTGGGTTAACTTTAAACTCTTTGGTATCTTGGGTTTGACCTTTGCCTTTATTATTGGGCAAGCCTTTTATCTCAGTAAGCATTCAACCGAAACAGCAGAGAACTAGTATTATGTGGTATGCCATTATTTCACAAGATAAACCTAACTCCCTAGCAGGTCGCTTGGCTGCTCGCCCTGATCATTTGGCGCGTTTACAAGCATTAAAAGTAGAAGGGAAATTGCTAATAGCAGGTCCACATCCCGCCATTGATAGTGAAGAGCCGGGAGAGGCTGGTTTTACTGGGAGTCTTGTGGTGGCAGAATTCGATAGCTTGGAAGTAGCACAAGAATGGGCAGATGCAGACCCTTATATGGCTGCTGGTGTTTATGAAAAAGTTATTGTAAAACCGTTTAAAAAAGTTTTACCTTGAAGAGTGTCAAAACATTTATCAGTGATTTTTCCATTTAAGAATATTGACTGGATAGGCATATAAAATATTCTCTGGAAATACGCTAAATTTGGAAGTGTAAGAAAATAAAAAATATTATTGCAGAGGAATAAATGAAAAATACGCATAGAATTTTATCCATCAGCATTATGATGGCTGTATTATCAATGCCAGCATTGGCGAAAGATGAAAAACCCGTAGCAAGTGTTAATGGTGTTGATATTACAGAGAAAACGCTAAAAAATTATATGGATGTCGTCAACCGTTCTCGACCTGGTTCGGTAACGCAACAAGATGCTCTTGATGATTTGATTGTTACAGAAGTGGCTCTTCAAGAGGCAAAAAAAGCGAAATTCCAAGATCGTGAAGATATACAGGCGCAAATTCGTGAGGCGACTAAAAAGATTATTCTTTCAACATGGACACGTGAAAAAAGTGAGTCTATCGAAATTACCGATGCTGACTTAAAAGCAGCTTACGATACAAGAATGGCGGATCAAGAAAAGCTTGAATACAAAGCACGTCATGTTTTGTTAAAAACAGAAGAGGAGGCCAAAGCTGTTATCAAGGCAGTTACTGATGGCGGTGACTTTGAGAAACTGGCAAAAGAAAAATCAACAGGGCCTTCGGCTGCCAAAGGCGGTGATTTGGGGTGGTTCAAACCAAGTACCATGGTACCTCCTTTTGCTAAAGCCATTACTGCAATGAAAAAAGGCGATGTTACTCAACAGCCAGTTAGGACTAACTTTGGTTGGCATGTGATTAAACTGGAAGGTGAGAGAGAAGCCCAGCTTCCTGCTTTAGAACAATTAAAACCGCAATTGAAGCGGACTTTAATCCAAGAAAGGATGATCGCTATGTTGGATGAAATCAAAGATAAAGCCGATGTAAAGATCATGTTACCTGAAGAGAAGTCAGCTGAGGCGGCGTCTGAAAAACCAGGCATAGTGGAAGAAAAAGCTAAATAATCGAATCAGTGGAAAGCATCATGAACCAGCAATGGAAAAAACACTTAATCGGCAACGGCGCAGAATTTGAAGGCGACGTTTTGACATCATTTGGCAACCCGGGAAGAGAGCGTCGAATACCGCCTCAGGGGGATATCCTTTGTGATCTTTCCCACATGGGGTTAATAAGTGTTTCTGGTGATGATGCCACCACGTTTTTGCAAAATCAGTTTACCAATGATATTACGCATGTGACTGAAGAGAAAGGTCAGCTGACTGCGTGGTGTAACCCTAAAGGCCGTGTACTCGCAACCTTTGTTATTCACAAAAATAATGATACCTATTATTTGAGTCTTGCGGCGGACTTGGTTGAGTTTGTTCTCAAGCGTTTGCGCATGTATGTTTTGATGTCGAAAGTTGTCCTTGAGGATGTCGGGCAGAGTGTCATTCGCTATGGCGCAAGCGGTCAACACATCGAGGCAGATTGGGGGTTATGTTGTAAAGAAACAGGTTTGCCGGAACAAGATTATGATGTGGTATCTGAAGGTCATCTAAGTGTGATGAGAATCCCCGGGGATGTGCCACGATTTGAGGTGTTTGGTGAATATGATCAAGCATTGGAGCTTTGGCAGAAACTGAATGTTCGTGCGGCACCCGTTAACGCTGATGCATGGGCCTACCAAAACATTGCTGCGGGTATTCCGCATGTCTGTGAGGCCAGCACGGAAGCATGGATTCCGCAGATGCTGAATTTACAAATTATCAATGGTGTAAACTTCAAGAAGGGGTGTTTTCCCGGTCAGGAAGTTGTCGCGCGTTTGAAGTATCTCGGCAAAAATAAACGCCGTATTTTCCGTATGACTTTTGCAACTGATGATGTGCCAGCCATTGGTAGCTTAGTTGTAACAGAGGATGGTGGTGATGCGGGTAAAGTTCTCAATGCCGTTATGAATCCAAATGGTGAGCTTGAATTGCTGGCAGTATTAAAAATTGCCAATGCTGAGCAGCCTCTTTATCTAGGGTCAAAGGAAGGCGCGGTTGGAACGATGCTGGCGCTACCGTATGTAGTCGATGAAGAATAGCGGGTAATTTAAACAAAACGCTGAGTTTCTCTGAGTTTCTGTATGGTTATACGTTGTTACCAAGATCATGCCAATTTGGTCTTTATCCATTTACTTGCCTAAAATCAACTGAAAACCAAGGGTTTCCCCTAGTGTCGTATGGGTTGCAGCGTGGTATTTTGCGACTCCTGAGGGGTTTGCCGAATCTAGTCGATTGAAGTTCTCTTTTTTTGATAATATCTTTCCAGAATACGGTCGGATAGAAGGATTGATATCCCTTTGTCAGTGGCTGTCACTATCTCAATATAAATGTAAGTTTTTTTCTTCGTCAGACCGTTTTTTATTGAGTAGTTTGATCAATTTTATGAGATCTTGCCGATAATCATGACTAACGTTTCAGATGCATCTAATAATAAAAAATTGGTAATAATAGGGATAGGTTCATCAGCAGGAGGACTTGAAGCGTTGCGTTCGCTCATTCCCTGTTTACCCGACCAGAAAAATATTGCTTATGTGATAGCGCAACATATGGATCCCAAGCACAGCAGTATGTTAGCGAGTATCTTAGAGCGCGATACCGAGTTACCTATCGAGGAGTTGCAAAACAATCAGATCTTGCAACCTGGCTTTCTATATATCGTCCCTCCTGGCATGCATGCTTTTATAGAAAATGGGCATATCATTTTGCATAAGGCAACAGGAGTGGGGCCTAAGCCGTCTATAGATCGCCTATTTTTATCCTTGGCCGAAGAGTGCGGTGAACGTGCAGTGGGTATTATTTTGTCGGGTACCGGTACGGATGGTGCGCATGGTATCCATGCAATTAAAGCGCAGGGGGGGATTACTATTGCGCAGCAAGAATCAACCGCAAAGTTTGCGAGTATGCCGCATGCAGCCATTAACACGGGGCATGTTGATTTAATTCTTGCGCCAGAAAACATCGGTAAGAAAATACCAGAACTCATTCGTTATCCGAGAATGCTGCCAGAAGTCGCTGACGAAGTAGGCGCGTCTGACTACTTAGCCCGTATCTTTCGTTTTGTATTGGATCATACTGGGGTTGATTTTCGCGACTATAAACAGTCTACGATTCGGCGTCGGATTGAACGCCGAATGGCTGTTCACCAGCTTCATGATCTTGTTGATTACATGAACTACATCGAGAAAAACCCTGAAGAAAGAGTCGAGCTACACAAAGATATCCTTATATCGGTGACCGCATTTTTTCGAGATGGTAAAGCATTTGAGCATTTAACCAAGAGTTTCAATACTATTCTTGATCATAATGACCAAGAGATTCGTATTTGGGTGCCGGGGTGTGCAACGGGCCAAGAAGCATACAGTATCGCGATTTTACTGGCAGAATTCTTGGGTAAAAGAATTCATAATTACAATGTTCAAATCTTTGCTACAGACCTTGATGACGAGGCATTATTGGTTGCTCGACAAGGCTTGTATCCAAAAGCCGCGGTTGAAGCCATTGATCAAAAATTGCTGGATAAATACTTTACTCGACAAAATGATCAATGGCAGTTGAAGCCATTCGTTCGTGAAATGATTCTTTTCGCGAAGCACGATATTGTAAAAGACCCTCCTTTCTCTCATTTGGATCTTATCTCTTGCCGTAATTTGTTGATTTACTTTAATGTCGGTTTACAAAAGCGCGTTTTCCAAGCTTTTCACTATGCTTTGCAGCCGCATGGTTTGTTATTTTTGGGTAAATCGGAAACAACAGGAGCCAGCGACCGTTTGTTCAGTACGGTTGATATGAAGGAAAGAATTTATGCCAAGCGCGCAGAGTTAAAATCGTTCTTACCCCACTTAGGAGCAGTTTCTGTGAATGGGCGTATGGCATCACGCAACTCTCAAGACCCTAAAGAAACCAAAAGACGTCCGCTTTCGCCTGTAGATGTGTTGAATAAAATGGTTGTGGGGGTGTATGAACCGAGTTGTGTTTTATTGAATGACACCTTAGAGGTAACGTACATTCAAGGGAATACAAAGCCTTTTCTTGGGTTTAATGAAGGTCGAGCAGGACTGAATGTCTGTGATCTTGCGCATGGTGATATCCGTCATGAGTTACGGGGTATCCTTTATCGTGCCCGACGTGAGGCTGGTTCTGTTATTCGCAGTCGAAAAATCCGTTTTGAAATTGATGACGAATCACATCAGATTCGCTTGGTTGCACTCCATGCGGCAGAGAGCCCAGAGCATGGACGCTTTATCTTATTATTTGATACACGCCAAGTTTCCGATGATCAAGGTGACGAGGTTGTTGTTGGCGCAGAAGATGGGCGTCGTATTGAGCAGCTTGAAGCGGAATTACGTGAAATGCGAGAAAGCTTGCAGACTACGATTGAAGAACTAGAGACGTCTAACGAAGAATTACAATCTACCTACGAGGAAGCTCAATCTACAAATGAAGAGCTCTATACTTCAACCGAGGAGTTACAGACATCAAATGAGGAGCTACAGTCCACAAATGAAGAGTTGCGTACCGTTAATCAAGAGGTTGCCGTAAAAAGTGCAGAGCTAGAGCAGGCGAATGCCAGTTTGCGCGAGGTGAACGAGCAGCTTGAGGTGGAAGTCGCTGAAAGAGCATTGGCAGAGAAGAAATTACGTCTCATTATCGAGTCAGAGCCTGCATGGGTGAATATTTGTGATAAAGAAGGCATTATTTTAGAGGTTAATCCAGCTGGACTTAAAATAATGGAAGCTGATACTGAAGACCAATTGGTTGGGCAGCAGTTATTAGACTTTGTTACGGAACAGAGCAAAGATATGGTGTTGGCTTGTAAGGAAAAAGCCATTACCGGAGAGGTTTATCGTCAACATATAGAAGTTGAAACCTTCAAGAAAAAAATTCGTTGGTTAGAAGTGAGTACGGTTCTTTTACCTGAACATGAGGTTGAGGGTGATTTGAAAATGATGTCGATAATCAGTGACCACACAGAGTTTAAAGAAACACAGCAGAAGTTGTTAGATAGACATAATGATTTATCACAAATTATGCGATTCAATACACTGGGAGCGATGGCTTCGGGGCTAACCCATGAGCTGAATCAACCTCTATCGGCTATCACCAACTTTGTGAAGGGGTGTGAGAACCGCATAAAGAGCGATACTTGTTCTAAGGAAGATATTGTTGAAGTGCTTGAAATGACAGGTATCCAAGCCCACCGAGCAGGGGAGATCATCAATAACGTAAAACGTGTGTTTGCACAGGATGACCTTCAATCAGAAGCAGTGGATGTGAATGCATCGATCGACGATGTGATTAATTTTGTTCGAACGACTGGGCAAAGCTCTGGAGTGACGGTTGACTTTTCTTCTGCTGAAAGCCTTCCTCTATCTCAAGGCAATAAGGTTCAATTAGAGCAGGTACTCATTAATTTGTTAGTCAATGCCTGTGAGTCAATGCGGGCTATTCCTGATGATCAGAAACATATCTGGATTAAAACCGAAGTTATTGATGAACAATATTTACAAGTCTCTGTAGAAGACTCTGGGGTTGGGATTCCTGATATCGAAAAGCAAATGATTTTTGAGCCGTTTCATACCACAAAATCTCAAGGGATGGGAATGGGGCTGTGTATTAGTCGCATGATTATAGAAATGTATATGGGGCAAATGTTTGTCGAAGATAGAAAGGGAGGGGGAGCTGTTTTCCGCTTTATCCTACCTCAGGTAAAGGATGCTAAATGATTGAGAAACCGACCGTCTATGTGATTGATGATGATGATGCTGTACGTAAATCAATTTGTTGGCTACTGGAATCAATCAAGCTGAATGTTAAGGATTATGCGTCAGCTGAGGATTTTTTGGATGATTACACCATGTTTAAAACGGGGTGTATTTTACTTGATATTCGTATGCCGGGTATGAGTGGTTTGCAGCTTCAGAAAGAGCTTAACAAGAATAAATTTATCATGCCTATTATCATGGTGACAGGGCATGGCGATGTCCCTATGGCTGTGCAATCCATGCGTGATGGGGCATTAGATTTTATTGAGAAACCCTTTAATGATCAGCGTTTATTGGATCTTATTAAAATAGCTTTGGATCTTGATACGGAAAATCTAAAACGGCGTTTGGAGAATGATGCGGTGATTGCACGTTTGAATAATCTAACTCGTCGAGAGAAAGAAGTGCTGATGCTTATTGCGCAGGAATTGCCAAATAAAACCATTGCTAATAAATTGGCCCTAAGTGTCAAAACGGTTGAGTACCATCGTTCTCATTTGATGGAGAAGATGCATGTGAAAAAAGTGACTCAGCTATTAAAGCTTTTATCTGATAATGAAATTGTCTTCGAGTAAAACGATCACTTCCTAGGGTATACCCAAAGAAAGCCTCATTTCGTCCTAGTTCACAATATTCTAGGAACCCGTACACTAGCTATCAGTAACAAGAATTGATCTATGTTGATTTTTCGCGTTGTATCGCTATAAGGAAGAGGGTAAAGAAATGCGCATAAAAAGAAGTGAGCCACCAAAAACGCTGTACTGGTTCATGACCATCAGTGTCGTGGTCATACTCTTGAATGTATTACTTACAATGAATGGACTATCTCCATTCCAATTGATGAATAAGTAGTTGAACTTATTTATGCTACCAGGTTGTGTTGGGCTGATTGGTGTTGGTATATTATAATAACGACAAGAATATAATAAACTGCTAGGAGACAGTACCCACCAATCAGTTCAACCTTTTTTGCGATCCTTTAGAATGACAGTCGTCATTCCCACAAATTACTTTAGCTGCCAGAATAAAAATACGGCAAATAGTGCGAGTAATATCCCAAATGCAAATTGCATCATATTAGATCTTACAATGTCTTCGGGTTTTGGAGGAGGCGGTGAATGTGTTTTAATTGGCGCAACGGTTACTTGCGTTTCCCCAACCGTAGCTGGCTCTTGAGAGAGTCCCGGTGCAGATGTGGAGTTTTCTGTGTGATTAACGGAGGGAGTGTTATCAACAGGTTCGATTATGCCGCTGATATCACAAGCCAGAAAGTCCTTTTCAATGAGAGTCGCATTTTGATACTGCATAAAGCCATGACCTTGCATATTCCCGGAAAGAACTTCTTGAATATCCCCATGTTGAATTTTTAAAGAGATATTCTTTAGATTGAATACAACCCCAATGAATACACGTAAGTGCCCTGTTAATTTATCCCCGATTTGTAGTTCTAAATTTGGGGTATGTGAGGAGCGTATGTCATGATCGTCAAGACTAATAATATGCATCTCTGAATCATTATTGGTTCGTTGCTTATTGATTTCACGCTCGACATCCTGATGTGTTTTCCATGACTCCAGTAAAATAGGTTGAGTCTTGATATCAAACAGGGTGGCAACTTGGCGTAATAATTCACTACGAATAATTTCCCAATTTCCCTTAGGCAATTCTTGATGAATTTGCTCTCGTAGTTGTCTGAACTCCTCTGTTGATTCTAGTTCAATGAGAGTTTTTGCTGGCAGTTTTTTAAAATCTGGTTTAAATAGCTCGGTGAGCGTGGTGAGTTTATTCATGCTTTCCTTGCTGTAGTTCGAGGGTTTGTTTTCCATTGTCTTTAAGTACGCGAACACGTAGTGAGGGTTGCTCTTCTTCGCTACTTACAATAAGTTGGTGGTGTCCTGGATCTTCGTGGACAGTGTAATAAATAGAGTATGCTGGTTCTTTTTGTAGGCGTTGTTGACGCTTGAAAAAGGGAATTCCTGCTAAGAATAAGCCCATGATCATTAATAATATGGGGAACCAAAGTGGCCAGATATAAACGGTTACAGGAGCACTGGTTTTTGTACCAGAGAGTGTTTTAGAGCTGATACTGGTTTGATAAACCCCGAAGTGCTCATAGGCATGTCCGTATCGCAGGCGTCGACTCCAGCCGCTTATTTTACCGTCGCCAGTATCTAGCTGTAACTCGGTTCCAGCTCCTGGTTGCGCATTCTGAATCCAAAATACAACGGGCATACCTTCCAAACGATGTTTATGCGAAGAGTAGAGTTGTAAGTCGAGCTCACCAGTAAAGGAAGGGAGGGTATTGATAGCTCCTGTGTTTTCTCCATCAATCATTAAGGTTTCTATATTCGTCTCTTTATCAACAACGACAAGTAAGGCGTTTGCTGTGGATTCTCGTTTGCGATCATCTCTTGCGATGAGTTCTATCGGGTACTTACCAGGTTCCAAATTTTCAGTGGGGATATTAAAGCTGAGGCCTGAACCACGATGTCCTGTGCTAACCGACCAATAAAGCCACTCGCGGCTATGTTGATCAATCTCACTCTCGCTGGTGAAAACCGCTTGCTCACCCTGTTTAACGACGATACTCGCAGGTGCAATAATGGCCTCGGGCTCTATCCATGCATCAATGACATGGATCACTAAAGGCGGAGAGTTAAGTAAGTAAACACCTCCTAGTTTTGCAACCACAGATATTTTGTAAGTCCCTTTCTCGCGGAAAGTATGTACTTTGTGCATCCCAGGTTCACTAATTGGTGCACCGTTGATAAGAAACTGATATTCAATTTGTTTGGGTGACGTTTCCGGGCTCAGAATAGCCTTCAAAATAACGGGTTTTCCTACTTCTGCCTGACGTGTAGAGGCTTGAACCCGAAGTTTATAGGACTTGTAGTTGGTGGGGTTAGGGAGATTGTATTGCTCTACCGTTACCGCATAACTCATACTACCTAGGCTTAGGCATAAACAAGCAAGTAACAGTCTCAGCATTGTTTGTCCTGCAGTTTAGCGTTGATCATGTAATGCATTAGTCCGTTAATGTGCTTCATCCCAGTTTTTACCTGTACCTATGTCAACGATGAGGGGAACATTTAGTGTGGCAGCTGCTTCCATGTTCGCTTTAATGTCATTACAGAAGTCTTGAAGGGTTTTATTATTCACTTCAAACACCAATTCATCATGCACTTGCATAATAATACGGGCATCACGCTGTTGCTCTCGAATACCTGCATGAACTTTGAGCATAGCCATTTTAATAATATCTGCCGCAGTACCTTGCATCGGAGCATTGATGGCTGTTCGTTCTGCATATTGACGGCGTTGATGGTTGCGCGATTTAATGTCTGGTAAGTATAAACGACGTCCAAATAATGTTTCAACATAGCCTTGCTCATGGGCTTTTTCACGGGTGTTATCCATATACTGCTGCACACCAGGGTACTGTGTAAAGTACTGATCCACGTATTGTTGTGCTTCTTTGCGTGCAACCCCTAATTGTTTGGCCAAGCCAAAAGCTGACATACCGTAAATTAAGCCAAAGTTAATTGCTTTGGCATTACGACGTTGATTTGGCGTGACCGCAATCAAGGGGGTATCAAAAACTTGTGATGCAGTGGCTGAGTGAATGTCTTCACCGGCTGCAAAGGCGCTGAGTAAGCTTTTATCACCGGATAAATGTGCCATGATGCGCAACTCGATTTGAGAATAATCGGCAGCAACCATCGTGTAGCCGTCTTCTGGAATGAAAGCTTGGCGAATGCGCCGACCTTCAGCAGAGCGAATAGGAATATTCTGTAAATTGGGATCAGATGACGATAAACGTCCTGTCGCCGTTACTGCTTGATGATATGAAGTGTGAATTCGCTGCGTATTAGGGTCAATCAATTTGGGTAGCTTATCCGTGTAGGTGGATTTCAGCTTGGTCATGCTGCGGTATTGCAAGATTAGGGCGGGTAATGGATAGTCGTGTGATAGTTCTTGTAAAACATCTTCAGCGGTAGAGGGTTGTCCTTTTGGCGTTTTGCGGATGACAGGAATTTCCAGTTTCTCAAATAAAATGGCTTGAAGTTGCTTGGGGGAATTGAGTGTAAATTCTTCACCGGCAAGCTCAAAACATTCCTGCTGAATAGTAGCCATGCTGGCCTCTAGTTCGGCTGACTGTGTTGCTAATAAATTAGCATCAATACGTACACCATTACGTTCGATGTCTGAAAGCACGCTTACAAGCGGAATTTCGATATCTTGATAGAGTGTTTGTTGGGGCCTCAATGATTGTAACTTTGACCAAAGGGTTTGGTGTAAGCGTAAAGTAATATCTGCATCTTCGGCAGCGTAGGGAGCTGCTTGCTCTAGATCTATTTGGTTAAAAGTCAGTTGTTTTTTACCTTTGCCCGCAATATCTTCAAAATGAATGGTTTTGTGATCGAGATATTTATCACTCAAGGTGTCCATGTCATGACGATTAGATGTTGAATTATAAACATAAGATTCCAACATGGTATCGTGCAGAATACCTTTCAATTCAATGTCGTGATTTAATAAAACACTACGATCATATTTGAGGTTCTGCCCAACCTTTTTTATGTCAGGGTTTTCTAACAATGGTTTGAAGAGAGCTAATGTAGTTTCTCGGTCAAGCTGTTTTGGGGCGCCTTCATAATCATGAGCCAGTGGTAGATAGGCTGCTTTGCCCACTTCAGTACTGAAACATAAGCCAACTACTTCTGCTTGCATGTAATTGAGGCTGGTTGTTTCAGTATCAAAAGCGATGAGTTCAGCGGATTCGAGTTGTTTCAACCAGTCACTGAGCGAATCTTTAGTCAAAATAGTTTCATATTTGACTTGTTTTGGCGCGGATGTCGGATTGTCAGAGTCTAGATCTGATGAGGCGTCATCAAGCTGACTGTCCAGCCGAGCTAAACGCGTACGAAAACCATAACGCTCAAACAGTTGTTTTAATTCACTCGTGTTTGCTTTACTCATTGAAAGGCTGTCAGGGTGGCAATCCATCTCAACATCACACTTAATGGTGACCAAGTCGTAACCAAGCGGTAAAAACTCAAGGGCTTCTCGTAAGTATTCACCGACTTTACCTTTAAACTTATCCGCGTTGTCTATCACATCCTGCAAGGAATCATATTGTGTAAGCCATTTAACCGCTGTTTTCGGCCCCACTTTATTAACGCCAGGCACGTTATCTACTTTGTCACCCATCAGAGCAAGATAATCACGAATCAGCTCAGGTGGTACGCCGTATTTATCAATTACACCTTGGCGATCATGGAAGGTATTAGACATGGTGTTGATGAGGCTAACCCGGTCATTCACCAGCTGAGCCATATCTTTATCGCCTGTTGAAATGATGACATCCCCGTCAAATTCAGTGGCGAGTGTGCCAATGACATCATCGGCTTCTACATCAGGAATGATTATCAATGGGTAACCTTCGGCACGAATGATGTCGTGCAAGGGCTCAATTTGACTACGCAAATCATCAGGCATGGGGGGACGATTTGCCTTGTATAGTGGATACATGTCGTTGCGGAAAGTTTTGCCTTTTGCGTCAAAAACGACGCCCATGTATTCAGGCTCATAATCTTTGCGTAACTTGTCGAGCATGTTCAAAACACCATGCATGGCACCTGTTGGTTCACCGTGTGAGTTAATCAATGGAGGCAGCGCGTGAAAGGCGCGAAAAAGGTATGAGGAGCCATCTACAAGTATTAATGGTTTGCGGGCATTTTTATCTGACATGATCTTGGTATATGCTCTGGGTTTTAAAACAGAGCCTAAGTATAAGCTATGTCGAACACGGTAACAGCTCCAAACATTCCAATTCTTGAAGTTCCTATCACTGCGGAAATTGAATCACTACGACCGCATTACACGCTAGAACGAAAAGAAGAAGTAAAAGCGCGTATTAGAACCTTACTTAAAGAACAAAATGCCGTTTTGGTTGCGCATTATTATGTGGATGAGGATTTGCAAGAATTGGCTGAAGAGTCAGGTGGTTATGTTTCAGACTCTTTGGATATGGCGAAATTTGGCAACGAACATTCTGCAGAAACTCTGGTAGTTGCTGGTGTGCGTTTTATGGGCGAAACAGCGAAAATCCTAAACCCTGAAAAGCGCGTGTTAATGCCAACTTTAGAGGCAGAGTGTTCACTTGATCTTAGTTGTCCGATTGATGATTTTAATGCATTTTGTGATCAACATCCCGATCATGTGGTTGTGGTCTATTCGAATACGAGTATTGAAGTAAAAGCACGTGCCGATTATGTCGTGACATCAGGCATTGCCTTGAAATTAGTTACGTGGTTGGGTGAGCAGGGCAAGAAAGTTTTATGGGCTCCTGATAAGCACTTAGGTCGTTACATTGAGCGTGTCACAGGTGTGGATATGACGATTTGGAAGGGAGCATGTATCGTGCATGATGAATTTAAGTCACGCTCATTGGGGAAACTAGCTGACGAATATCCGGCTGCAGCTATTCTTGCACATCCTGAGTCTCCCGAAGAAATATTGTTGTTAGCAGATGTAGTGGGGTCGACGACACAAATTATCAATGCTGCGCGTGATCTACCGCATAAGCAATTTATCGTTGCAACGGATAGCGGTATTTTCTATAAAATGCGTCAGCTTGTTCCAGAAAAAGAGTTCATTGAGGCGCCAACGCATGGTGAGGGTGCAACCTGTAAAAGTTGTGCGCATTGTCCGTGGATGGCTATGAATGGTTTACATAATTTGCTACATGTTTTGGAAACGGGTGAGAATGAAATACATGTGGACGAAGAAATTCGCGTGAAAGCATTGCGCTCAACGCAACGAATGTTGGACTTTGCTAGTGCTCAATAAACCATAGTAAAAGCGTATCTGCTTAAGCGGTGCAGCTATTAGATGATGTTTTCATATGACCTGGTTAGAAAAACCTAGGGTTTCTACTTGGTTTTTCTTGATATTACCCTTGTTCTTAAATATCATAGTCTTGACATTAATCATATAAGGGGATCAATTCCATGAAGTATCATTTACAGGCTTGGCTTATCATGATGGCTATTGTGTCTGCAATCTTTGGTTTGTTGGCATTGTTTGTACGTTTTTTATAGAGTCGCTTGGCTTTAGAGGCGCGTATTTTGATGTAATACATATCGTTTATTTTTCTGGTTCGTTGTGAACTTCTTTTCATAACTGATATTTTGTTTTTCCAGCAGAGACAAGATTCTTTTTTCTGTTTTTGCACCGAGCGCTATATTTTCGATATGTCCATTTTCAATGAATACCAGTGCGGGCGTTGTTCCCATAACTCCCATTTGATGTGCGAGTTCAGCATGCTTAACGGCATCGATTTTGGCTAAATCATTACGCTCTTGAGATAATTTATCGACAATATGCGTCATATTTGGGCATGTGCCACATTGCGGCGCCCAGAAGTACAGGCTATAGCGTTTATTTTTCAATAAGTTGTCTGACACCAGCCCCTCTAGCTCTGGTGCTTTCTTGCCACAGCTACGACGGCTGACTAACAACGGATATAGTTGAAATAGCAATAGCATTGCCATCATCAGTGTTGCAAAAAGAATAAGAAGAGGCGTCATGTAATCGCTCCATAAAGAAAGAACAAAAAAGATATAAAAATATTACGACTGACTTATCTTAGAGGATGTTTTTAATCGCTAGTACGGTAATCGTATTCATTGAGATCAATGAGGTAGCGCCCTAATTCATATATAGCAATTCCCATTAATACCAACGTGAATAAACAGGTGAGTACGATAACCAGTAATCCGGCCATACTTTGTAGGCCTATTCCCAGTAAAAAGAACTGCCCTGACGTTTCTAAAGATTGTAAGGCTTGAAAAATTAATGTTGGAAGCGGGATTGCCGCAAATAAGCAGGCGAGTCCGGTTTTAATATGGAATGTTTTCTTTTTCATTTTTTAAGTACCCATGAGTAGCGAATTCTTGGGCAAGTCTCCTAGTTGGCTCTTCATCTCAACAGGGTGTGATAAAGATTGATGTGATGGTTTTATGTTTATGATTATGTTCAACCCTTTCAGTATATCGGGTCAAAATTGACCAGAAATGAATATTGCGAGTTAATGAGTAAATGGCTCGGGTCATTTTGATGCGGAGTAACTCTAAGAATAGGGCTAAATAATGAATGTGCTACCCCTTTTAATCATCGCCGTTTCTTTTTTTGTGATTGTTTTAACAAGCTATGGATTAGCAAAATTTTTGAATATGAAACGTTCACATTTTCCTTGGGTTGCTGTTTCGTGGGGGATGGCTGTTGCAGCAGCCTATGCTATGTATGAAATTGGCTTGAATTATTTTAGTGTCGATGGGGTTGCTGTGTTTGCAGTGGGTTTCGGTACTCTATTTCTTATGTTTGTCAGTTTGTTACGTAGTGGCTTCATGGGAGCGGTGACGTTAATGATTGCTAGTGTGGCTGTCGGTATTTTGCTGTTAGGTGTAGGGTATTTTACCTTGGGGCAGGATGAAAAAGCTGAAGTGATAAGTTTGGCGACATCGTTGATGCCAGAATCAGAAGTCATTGGTCTGGATTTTGAAACCAGAGCTGTAGAAACGGTATCAGATAATGAGGAGGAGATATTTTTCTCTGAAAGTGATTTGCTGCCTATTGGAGCTGTCAAAGCAAAAAAGACAGTGGTTGTTTCACGCTCTTATAAAGAGGTGGAGAAAGAGCAAATAGGGCGTTTTAAAGGGTATAAAGTACGTATTACCAGGCGAGATAATAAGATTTTGAGAGGTACAATTATTGGCAAAGGCAGCAATAAATTGGTGATTAGCCATTACCTTGCTGAAGGTAACGGTCTTATTGAAGCACCTGTTAAGTTTTCTTCAATCAAAAAAATGGAAGTATATCGATAGAAGACACAGAGGGCGTTTGTTTTTTTATCCTGCTGGCTTCCAGATGATAGAGTTCAACTTCCAGTTAGCAAGGATGTTTGGAGGTGGTACTTGTGTGTCAGGGGTGTCGGATGTACCTGAAAACACATAGAGGATATTCGGTGTTTTTGGCGCAAAGCAAAGTACTTTACCGGTTAATTCATCAGTGCCTGTGGTGCATGCTTCTGTTTGTTCATAACTGTAAATATCACTGAAAATGGCCCCAATATTGTGCCCGAGGATATTTCCTACATGGGTAGATTGGATAATAATCGAATAGATGAGTTTTTGATCTTGGTCGGGGTGTAAGATCAGAATTGGTTTTCCGTTTTCACTAATCCGGATTATACGACCGCCATCCACCTCTTTTTTATCAGTAAATTCTTCTACACTGAAATCAGGAAAAGCTAGCGTAACCTGATGTATGTTAAACGGGGTCTGGGCATTAATGGGGCCGACACCATCAGCGGATAGTATGATGTTTTGTTGAGGGGTGTTAGCAAGGGAATTGTTTGTGTCCGCTTTGTCATTTCCACATGCAGTCATGAATGTGCATAGCATGATCACAAGTATTTTCTTAACGTCCAAGTCTATCTCCTTATTTATTAGTCATATGCCCTATTAAAGAGTAATGGGCATAATAGAAATGAACAGGCATCATGTGCTCACTTTTACTGTACGCTAATTCTAGCGTATCTGAGTAAAAAAAAAATACGGAATACAATGGGCGCCTTTTAATTTATTGGTTTGTTGAAATTTTAATCAATCGAGAAGCTCGTCATCAAAAACGTCAGTCAACTGACGATTCAAGGCGCGTTCTTCAAGAATATCTTCGATGTTTTTGCGCATCATGCGCGGTTTTGGTTTGGTGATTTTGATGTCAACTTCATCCATCTCTGCAAGTGGGTCAATTTCATCGATTTCATCAAATTCCAAGATAAGCGTGTCTTCTGGTTCGGCTGATTGTGGTGTTTTAGTATCTTCGGTGTGCATAGTGCTCTCTCAGTTATTATTGTTGTAGGGAGTTATCTTTTTTGGTTCTACCGTTCATTTAAAAAGGCCACTGATCGGTAATGAAAGTACTTACAAGAGTGAACTGCTGAGCGATCTAAGAAACGTGCTTAAATGAATCAGAGCCTCTATAAATAATTTTATAGTATAGATTGATTTTATGTGTGGAATTTTTTTACATATTTTTCTGTTGCAATGCCGTCAAGTTTTACATCCCAAATATTTTCTGGGATGTATTCGAATGACTGAAAATCGTAAGCAAACCCCATCAGATAGGGAGTTACATCTGTATTCTGTTTAAAAGCAAAAGTGCGGTCATAGTAACCGCCGCCCATTCCCAGACGATTTCCTCTGTCATCAAAACCGACCAGCGGTGTAATGACAAGATCCAGTTTTGTAACAGGAATAGCAGATTCTGGCGTTAATTCAGGTTCTAATATGCCAAATTCATTGGGTGTCAGTGGGTCACCTAGTTGGTATTTAGCAAAATGCATTTTTATACCATCACTATGATCAATTACCGGTAGATAAAAATGTTTATCTATTGAGGATTGATTCAATAATGCTCTAGGGTCAGCTTCACCATTGATTGCCAGATAGAGGGCAACATATTTAGCTGTTTGGTAGATCTCAGATTTGTCGAGATGATCCAGAATACGCGTTGACTTTGCCTCTATTTCCACGTGTGTTAATTGTTTTCGTCGCTTTATTAACTCTCTTCGTTGCTGTGTTTTGTCCATTAGTTATATTCAATAGCGTTGATAGGTATGATTCTACCCCGAAAACCTATTTGAAACTTTTTAACATTGACTAAACAAATGATGCCCCCACAGAGGAATGCCGAACAATTTTCAAATGCTCGCCGACAATAATTTTTGATGAGCGTAGACCGTTGGTTTTCATTATATTGTCGATGCTTGTGCCATACTTTTTGGCGATGGCGGTTAAGGTATCACCCGAACGAATTCGATGAACCACCGTTTTTGCCGGAATTTCTGTCGTTTTTAATAAAGTTTGACTGGCTTTAATGAGATCCACATCCATGTGTCTATATGGTACGGGTCTTTGTGGTGTAGAAACGGCTGCATACATAGCGCTTTGCTCGTAAGGCATGCTTATCCCATATTTGGTTGGCTGGCTATAGAGTTCTTTGTAAGCAAATAAGCGAGGCACATACTGACGTGTCTCTTTTGGTAGACGTAAATGCCAATAGCTCGTCGGTTTCCCAAGGCGTTTGTTGCGTGCAATTTCGCGATGCACCCGGTTTTCTCCACAGTTGTAGGCAGCTAGTGAGAGTAACCAGTCACCGTTAAATTCTTGGTTTAAGTCTTGCAGATAATTGAGTGCGGCATTGGTTGCTAGTTTCGGATTCATACGTGCATCGTAGGTACGTGTCTGGCGTAAACCATAGCGTCGACCTGTTTCCGGAATGAACTGCCAAAGGCCTGCAGCGTGTGCGTGTGAATAGGCGTTGGTTTTGTATGCACTTTCAACAAAAGGAAGTAATGCGATTTCCATCGGCATACCTCGGCGTTGAATTTCGCTGATGATATAGGGTAAATGTGGGCTGGCACGATGGGCCATGCGCTTCAAAGAAACAGGGCTTTTCGAGAATGAACGTATATAACGTTTCACTAAAGACTTGTTAGTATGTCTCGGTAAATTAAACCCCCTATTGATACTCTGCCAGTTTTGACGATTTTGCGTTGCTTGGCGGAAATGATGATGGCGAGCCTTAGTTTTTTGGAAGGCTGCACCATTGCCTAAACGTTGTGAGGGTGTAGGTTTGTGCCGTAACTGTTGCGCAAGCTGTATGGTATGTTTAGGACGAACGTGTACAGATGTCTTTTGCTCTCGCTGAATATAGAGTTTGTTTGGGGTCGCTTGTTGATTGGAATATACCGCCCCAGTTTCAGCTTTAGGAGTCGCTGCTGGGATGATGTTGCCAGAACATCCCCCTAAAATCGATGACATCGTAGCCGTAGAAATGGCTAGTCCTTTTCTTGTTATCATTTTTTGCCCCAAATGTATTATTATTATGTCGGTTGTATAATTTTTTTTTAAAGACCGAGCAAAAAAATATGCAACAATGCCTCATAATTTACAAGTATTTTCTTCTAATCGGTGCCTAATTTGAATCATCTTCAACTTGGTGATGCTTGTCGAGACTGGTATGAAAGTCCGGCGGGTGAATATGCTTTAGCGAGTCTTAATGACAGGCTGGAGGAGTATTTGTCTGAAATATTTGGATATTTCGCATTGGAAACGGGGGTGCTTATCGGCAAATCTCATTTTCTTGAGCACTCAAAAGTTAAGACGAATCTAACATTGGGTCGGGCAAATCAGCAAGGGGATATTGTGGCTGAAATAGAACAGCTCCCTGTTGATTTTGATAGTGTTGATTTAGTCATTGGTAGCCATATTCTTGAATGTTCAGCCTTTCCTCATCAAGTGCTACGTGAAGTTGATCGCGTTTTAGTTTCTCAAGGGCACTGTATATTAATCGGTTTCAATCCGATGGCTTGGTGGTTTGGACGACGTTCGTTTTGCAAAAGGGATGGCCAGAGTTCTCCAAGGTTTTATGGTGTTCATCAAGTGCGAGATTGGTTTTCTCTGCTTGGTTGGGAGATACAGCATACGTCTTATCACAGTTTCCGCCCGTCATTTTTACGCGGAAAGGTTTTTGATCGTCTTGAAAATATGGAAAAATGGGGGCCTCTGTATTGGCCAATTTTTGGAAATATTTACATGATTCATGCTCGTAAGCTGGATGTGATTAGACCTCCAAGCAAAGTAAAATGGGAGTCTGCTGTTGCTGTATTGCCAGGGAAGGTGGCTATTAACCCAACGTCGCGCAGTTCGCATCAACGAGGAAAACCATATGACTAATATTATTGAAATTTATACCGATGGTGCCTGTCGCGGAAACCCTGGCCCCGGTGGCTGGGGGGTGCTGTTGCGTACTGGAGGACATGAGAAAGAGCTTTATGGTTATCAAGAGGAGTCAACCAACAATCAAATGGAGTTGATGGCAGCAATTCGAGGTTTAGAAGCTTTAAAACGTCCTTCGCAAGTGGTTTTGACTACGGATTCACAGTACGTTCGTCAGGGTATTACTCAATGGATTCATGGCTGGAAGAAAAAAGGTTGGAAGACAGCAAACAAAAAGCCTGTAAAAAATAAAGAGCTTTGGCAGCGTCTTGATGCAGCGGCTAAAGATCATGATATGCAGTGGCATTGGGTGAAAGGCCATAGCGGACACGCCGAGAATGAGCGTGTTGATGAGTTGGCGAATAAAGCCATTGATGAGAAGAAAATTTCATGACACGACAAATCGTTCTCGATACAGAAACAACGGGTATTAATCCTAAAGAAGGTCATCGAATGATCGAGATTGGTTGTGTGGAGATGATTGAACGCCGTGTGGCCAATAATGATTTTCATGAATACTTGCAACCCGATCGAGAGATTGAAGAAGAGGCGATTGCGGTACATGGGATTACCAATGAGTTTCTAGTCGGTAAACCACGATTTACCGATGTGCTTGATGATTTTATGAATTATATAAAAGGTGCTGAGCTGGTTATCCACAATGCGCCGTTTGATGTTGGATTCCTCAATAACGAGTTGAAACTTGCGAATTCATCATGGGGATGTATCGAGGATCATTGTACTGTGCTTGATACCTTGGTTATGGCTCGCAAGAAGTATCCTGGACAACGTAATAGCTTAGATGCCTTATGCAAACGTTTAGATGTGAGTAATGCACATCGTGAGTTGCATGGCGCTTTGCTGGATTCGCAGATTCTTGCTGATGTTTATTTGGCGATGACTGGCGGGCAAAAGAGTCTGATGTTGGATAGTGAGGTTGAGAACAATGATGATCAAACAGAAGTTTCCGCCATCCGTCGTTTGAATGCTGATCGAGGAACTTTACGAGTGGTGCAAGCGAATGCTGAGGAGATTGCTGCTCATGAAGAGCGTGTTAAGGCAATTACCGAAGCAGGTGGTCGTTGCTTGTGGTCTTCCTAATTATAAGTGAATAGACTCGATCAAAAACTGACTGGCGAGTATTACAGGAATCATTGGTATGAGTGTACAAAGAGAATCCATGCATGGCATGTGGTCAGGGCGACTGGCGTTCATCTTGGCTGCAACAGGTTCGGCTGTAGGTCTAGGGAATATTTGGAAATTTCCTTATATCGCAGGAGAGAACGGTGGCGGGGCGTTTGTCCTGTTGTATCTCTTTTGCATAGCCTTAATTGGTATTCCTATTATGATGTCTGAGGTAATGCTTGGACGACGTGGTAGGCAGAATCCGATTAATACGATGCGTACACTCGCCTTAGAGGAAAATGCGCGACCCTCTTGGCATTGGTTAGGCTGGATGGGCGTCATTGCAGGCATATTGATTCTTTCCTATTACAGTGTGATTGCAGGTTGGGCTTTGTCCTACTTTAAAGATGCTGTTTTTGGCACCTTTGACGGAATTAGTGCAGAAACGGCAGGTAGCCACTTTGGTGGTTTGGTTGGTTCTTGGTGGGTGCTTTTACTGTGGCATACGCTATTTATGATGATGACCATGTTCGTGGTCTCTAAAGGTGTTCGGGGGGGATTAGAGCGGGCGGTTACTTTGTTGATGCCTGCATTGTTAGTCTTGTTATTGATCATGGTGGGTTATGCCATGAAAAGCGGTGCATTTGCACAAGGGATGAGTTTTTTATTTGATGCAGATTTTTCTAAGTTGTCACCAGAATCCGCGTTAACTGCGATGGGACATGCTTTCTTTACCCTAAGTTTGGGGATGGGGGCAATTATGGTCTATGGCTCCTATTTGCCAGAAAAAGTCTCTATCTCTAAAGCGGTTATTAGTATTGCCTTGGCTGATACGGCGGTTGCCTTGCTAGCAGGAATGGCTATTTTCCCGATTGTATTTGCCAATGGACTTGAACCAGGTTCCGGACCAGGTTTAATTTTTACTACATTGCCGATTGCTTTTGGGCAAATGCCATTTGGTGTGATATTCGCGTCCTTGTTCTTCTTGTTGCTGATCTTTGCGGCCTGGAGTTCTGCGATTTCTTTGGTTGAACCTGCTGTGGCATGGTTGATTGAGAAAACACATATTAGTCGTTTGCGGGCTTCTGTATTGATGGGGCTATTGACGTGGTTTATTGGTATTGGAACGGTTTTCTCATTTAATATCTGGGCAGAGGCGAAAGTAAGCGGAAAGACCTTCTTTGACTGGATGGATTACCTAACGGCGAATGTGATGTTGCCTTTTGGTGGTGTTTTGATCGCTATTTTTGCTGCTTGGGTGATGCGTAAAGAAAGCTCATCTGATGAGTTGAAGATGGGAGCAATGGGGTATTCACTATGGCGTTTTCTAACGCGTTATCTAGCGATTATTTGTGTGCTTATAGTCATGATGAAGGTGACAGGCTTGCTTGATCTTGTACTGGCTAAAGCAGGTTTATAGATTGGGCTCAGTGGGACAGTGATGATTCCTCCCACCTACAAGCTTTTGATGTGTGCTAGCTTTCCAGAAAGTCCAGATGTGCCTGCCAGAACATTTCTGCTGCGTTATGCAGTTCATGACGTTTGACGACTCTTTCCCTTCCGTATTGGCCTAATGCCTGACGTTCTTGCTTGCTCAAACGATTCATCTGAGCCATGGCTTCTCCAACACTGGCAGGATCGTTGATCTCTGCGGTTATGCCGCAGTTTTCCAGCATCATTGCCATATCAGAGACGAGTGTACTGACTATGGGCTTTTCCATCGACTGTGCTTCGAGTACCACGTTGGGTGTGCCTTCATGTTCTGAGGTGAGCACGAGATAGTCGATGCTAGCATAGAAGCTGGGTGTATCTTCGACAAGCCCTAATAGTTTGCAGTGCTTGCTTAGCCAAGGGTCTGCTGCAATGGCTTCCTTTACCATTGGCATTTTATCGCCATCGCCTCCTAGAACAACCCAGTCAGGTCGATCCTCTTTAGGAACTTTTGTCAACGCATCCAGTAATATATCAATGCGTTTTTCCTCACGAAATGCGGCAAGAAAACCGACTACCAGCTCATTGTCTTGGATGCCCCATTGCTTTCGGATGGAGTGATGGTTTTCTGGATGAAAGCGAACATTCACATCGGTTACATTGGGAATGACATGGATTTTCTCTTTAGGTACCCCATTGCTTACAATCCAATCCCCCAATGCATAGGCATTCGGTGTAAAGCGTGTTGTAATTTTGCTGAGATAGGGGCGTAATGTCGCATGAATGCTGGAGGAATGGGCTGGAATGCCGCGATCTGAATGCATAATATAGGGAACTCGGGCTAGCCATCCCATGAGGCGTCCCCAAGAACCTGTGGAACCATCAAGTACGGTGTGAATAATACTGGGATTTGAGCGACGAATAGCCCTATAAAGCTCCCATAAGAATTTCCCTTTGGACATACTAGGGTTGTCTATATGCGTAAGCGTAATCCCCAGATCTAGAAAACTTTGGCGTACTGATTCCGACCGAGATGGCATTAAGGTGATAATTTCTAATTCATATCGGTCTTTATCTGGGGGGAGGGATAAATATTGTGCCCACTGTTTTTCAGCTCCGCCAACTTGGAAAGCTGCCATAATAAAGAGAATTTTGGGTTTTTTAGTCAAGGTTTGCTTCCTCATAAACCAATATGCCGCTTAATGCCCAAGAATAACGGATGAACAAAAAGTGAGATATTTGTAATCTTATTGGTGACGGATGTTTTTTATGAAAATGAATGCGAAGTAATTTGCAAATTAATGGGGGCTTTGTCGTTTTAACTCAAGTTATCTACATACCAATCCAAAGCTTCTTCTAATCCTTCAGAGATTGTATGGGAAGCTTGGTAACCTAGAAGCCTTTCAGCCTTGCTGACATCTGCTTGAGAGTGACGCACATCGCCAGCTCTAAAGTCACGATAGCTTGCTTTCACTTCTTGAAGTTCAGGTTTAACATGTGTAAGACCATCCTTAATTGTTGAGAATAGGTCGTTAAGGGTTGTACGACCACCTACAGCAACATTGTATACTTCATTTTTAGCTTCATCGGATGCAGTGGCACTTAAAATGTTTGCTTGCATGGTATTTTCAATATAGCAAAAATCTCTAGAGGTTTCACCATCGCCATTGATGAAGACGGTTTCATCGTTCATTAAAGCCGATATCCATTTTGGAACAACTGCAGCATAAGCGCCATTTGGATCTTGGCGTTTACCAAAAATATTAAAGTAGCGTAGACCAATGGTTTTAAAGCCATAAGTCTTGGCAAAAACATCTGCATATAGTTCGTTTACAACCTTTGTAACCGCATAGGGTGATAAAGGTTTGCCAATTTTGTCTTCAACTTTAGGTAGATCAGGATGATCGCCATAGGTTGAGCTTGAGGCTGCGTAGGTAAAACTTGCAACTTTTGCGTCGCGTGCGGCGACCAGCATATTAAGAAAGCCGCTAAGATTTGATTGGTTCGTTGTGATTGGGTCTTCAATAGAACGAGGAACTGACCCTAGAGCGGCTTGATGAAGGACGTAATCCACCTCTTTGCATGCTTGTTGGCAATCTTCCAGGTTGCGTATATCGCCTTTGATCAGGGTGAAACGTTGCCACTGTTCTGGACTAACCGAGTTTTGTACCTCGTCTAGGTTGTGTTGATGTCCTGTTACAAAACTATCCAGCCCAACAACTGTTTGATTAAGTTTTAATAGCGTTTCAAGTAAGTTCGAGCCAATAAAACCTGCTACTCCGGTCACGAGCCATGTTTTAGGTGTTTGTTGCAGTGTTTTCTTGATGTTTTCATATCGAGAGGTCATATTTTTTTCCTAGAGACGAAGGTCGGATTCTTCGCGAGGAAGAATGTATTTTAAATCATAGATCAAGCTGTCTGTTTTTGTTAGCTTAGACAGTTCGGCTTTGCCCATGGCTTTAAAAATATCATGTGCAACCGCTAAGATGATGGCGTCATAGTGACCTTCTTGAGGTTTCTCTATGGGGAATACACCATATTCGAGCTGAGCTTCTTTGGCATCAACCCAAGGGTCGTAAACATCAACATTCAGTTTAAATTCTTTGAGCTCTTTGAGAATATCTACAATTCTTGTATTTCTAATATCAGGGCAGTTTTCTTTAAAGGTTAATCCCATCACCAGAACATTTGCGCCTTTGACTTCAATTTTTTTGTTTATTATGGACTTCACTAATTGACAGGCGACATATGCTGACATGCCATCATTCAAGCGGCGACCAGCAAGAATAATTTCTGGATGATAGCCTACTGCTTGCGCCTTGTGTGTTAAGTAATATGGGTCAACACCAATACAATGTCCTCCCACCAGGCCTGGGCGAAAGGGAAGAAAGTTCCATTTACTGCCTGCGGCCTCCAATATTTCCAATGTGTCAATATCCAGACGATTAAAGATAAGAGAGAGTTCATTGATGAGTGCTATGTTGAGGTCTCTTTGTGTATTCTCAATAACTTTGGCGGCCTCAGCAACTTTGATCGAGCTTGCTTTGTGTGTGCCTGCAGTAATGATGCTCTTATAAAGCTGGTCAACAAACTCAGCGATTTCTGGATTGGAACCTGATGTTACTTTTTTGATGGTCGAGAGTCTGTGTTCTTTATCTCCAGGATTGATACGTTCGGGACTATAGCCCGCAAAAAAATCAGTATTGAACTTCAGTCCTGAAACGTTTTCAAGAATGGGGATACAAACTTCTTCTGTAGCACCTGGGTAAACGGTTGACTCATAGATGACTATGTCGCCTTTTTTTAATATTTTACCCACACTTGCGCTGGATTTCTCAAGTGGTGTTAAGTCAGGGCGGTTATGTTCATCGATTGGAGTAGGAACGGTAACAATGTGTATGTTGCAGTCACTGATATCTTCTAAATTACTGGTGTAGGAGATTTTGGTAGCCACTGCCATCTCTGCAGAATCAACTTCCAATGTACTATCCTGCCCTGATTTAAGTTCATCAATTCTCGATTGGTTAATATCAAATCCGACTGTATCAAGGTTTTTTCCGAACTCAATGGCGAGTGGAAGTCCTACATACCCTAGGCCAACAATTGAAATTTTTGATTCTTCTATGTTCATGGTTTTTTTACCGAAGGAAAGAGGTAGACGATTAGTATAGGTCTATACATACCAATATTTCTTGTATAAATAATGCCCTTCAAAGAGCTGGGATTTATATGTGCCATATATGCGTAAAGATTTTAGTTACCGTTTGCGCGGTTTCATTTATCCCAGCAAAAGTATTCGATAACCTCAAACAACTCTCATAAAACTGATGAGCTGTATTCCTTTTTGCTGGAGGAATGAGCATTCCTAAGTCATATTTTTTGTTTGTTAAAAATACGTATTTTTTTCAAGCCTCCATGAAAAGCAATGCATTTGCCCATGTTGTTTTTGTTATCTTTGTATGGGAGAGTCAGGAACTTTTTTACATGAATTACCCTGTAAATTAAGGTGTGCTATCCAATATGTGTGTATTAAAACAGACTGAAAAAAAGGGCCGTGATTTTTTCTCTAAAAGGTCACTTTGGGAATAATTGTTGATGAGAGAACACATGGCAACGTGGATAAATTAGCGTTGTTTAGTAAGCGTACTATAATAAAAGCTTGGTTAATTCGCCCCCCAAGGTTAAGAGATGTTTGTTGGTATCTTTAATTCCCCTATTCGTCAGGGAAAGACTTATATTGTTCAGTGTTTCGTATTTTTTCTGTTTCTGTTTTCTCCTTTTGCGCAGACCATTGCAGAAGAGTTTTCCGTTGGTACCATCGAGAGACCTCCTTTTTCATTTCACAATGATAACAAGGAGTTAACGGGTTTTTCCGTTGAGTTGTGGGAGTTGGTTGCGGATCGAGTGGAAATGTCTTATCAATGGGATGAAAAAGAGAGCTTCAAAGCATTAATTGATGATGTGGCCGCAAGCAAGAATACCTTGGCGATTGCGAATATCTCTATGACTTCAGAGCGTGAGCAGTATGTTGACTATTCACATTCTGTTTATGCGTCCGGTATGGCTATAGCGGTAAAGCAAGGGGGGAAGCCGAATTGGCTAGGCTTGATATGGGAATCAGGTATCCTGTGGTTTATTGGTGGAGCACTGTTGGTGCTGTTGGTGATTGCTCATGTTGTCTGGTTTTTTGAGCGAGATATTGAAGATGCGCGACATGATTACTTTCGTGATGATTATGTCGGGGGGGTCTGGGATGCTTTTTGGTGGGCGTTTATTATTATGACGATGGGGGGGTTTGAGAATCAGGTGCCCCACAAGGTTATTAATCGTTTATTAGCCATTTTCTGGATTTTTGCAAGTTTGTTTTTTATATCGACCTTAACGGCAAAAATTACGACCACTCTCACCATCGCTGAATTGAAAACAGGTATTGAGAGTTATAAGGATCTTGCAGGTAAGAGGATTGGGGTAACCGAGGGATCAACGCATGAACGATTCCTTAACGTAAAAAACATGAGCCCCATTGCTTATCCAAACATGACAGAATTATATGCTGATCTAAAAGAGGGTAAATTGGATGCTGTGGTCGCTGATTTTCCAATACTGTCTTATTACGCAAAACATCAAGGAGCTGATTGGATGATCATGGCAGGTGAAATTTTTAATCCCGATAATTATGCCATTATTTTCCCAGAAAACTCTCCACATGTAGAGGATGTCAATAAAGCGCTATTACAAATTCGTGAAGAAGGGAAATACGATGAGCTTTATCAGAAATACTTTGGTGCGGATTAATAAATAGAGTGCTATCTGACCTGGTGTCATGAGAGTCGAGAATCTCTCATGCCCAGCTTCTAATATTATTTAAAGTATTTGCCGTTGGCAAAGATCCAGCCACCTTCTTTACGACCCTTAGGGTCATGGTGTGTCCAGTGAAGAACGCCACCGCGGTTATTCCATTCATAGCGACCACGAATCTTGATTTTATCTCCCTTTTGAACATTGGCGCGAGGGGCAAGGTCAATATTATGGGCAACTAGCAATGTAATATCGGGTGCTAGTTTGAGTAGGAATTTTTGATGCTGATGGCCTTTGGTATCATCTTTGAGGTTTTTAATGACAACACCTTCAGTTTCCAGCCACCAACCTGATTTTTGATGTACAGCTGCATCACGGATTTTCTCAAGTAGTGCATTGTTCTGGTTTTGTGACGTGTTTTTAGGTGCTTCTGTTGTCGTCGAAGTCTGATTGCTGGTGTTACCACCTGATAACTGCTTATTGACGAAATCATAAATCCCAGCACCAATGAGAATGACTAGAGCGAGCAAGAGTTTTTTTACAGGAGCTTTCATAAAAGTATCATCAAAATTATGGAGGGGGCATTCTACCCTTATCGTTTGTTTTTTTACTACAAGGTGAAAAATAGACAGGCTGAGTTAAGAATTTGTCTTTGAGAAATGATGAGCTGTTGTTGAGAAAATGCCAACAACAGCTTTCAGGCAAGAATGACCTATAGAGCAGCAATAGCGCTTTCGTAATCTGGCTCTTGTGCGATTTCTGGCACAAGTTCTGTGTAAGTGATGTTGTTATCGGCGTCCATTACCACAACAGCTCTCGCAGTAATGCCAGCAAGAGGGCCATCAGTAATCAATACCCCATAGTCTTTTGCAAAATTACGGTCGCGCATCATAGAAAGTGTTTTTACCTGATCAATATTCTCTGCTTCACAAAAACGTCCCATTGCGAAAGGTAGGTCAGCGGAGATTGTCAGAAAAACAGTATCTTCATGAGCTGCCGCTGCATCATTGAACTTCTTGGTTGAGATGGCACAGATTCCTGTGTCTAAACTTGGAACAATATTCAAAAGCTTCTTTTTGCCAGCAAATGAATCCAGTGTGACATCATTTAACTCCCCATCAGTCAATGTTGCGGCTGGCGCCGTTGTGCCAACTTCAGGTAAGTCACCGTTGGTGTTAATTTCATCGTCATGCAGGGTAATAGTAGCCATTATTTCTCCTTAAAATGGTTGTGCTTCTTTGATTTGCAGAGCTGATTGTTTTCAGCTCTTATAGTATAGGGTAGATGCTCGTTATAAGGTTATTTCTGAGTTGTAATTTTTAAGTCAGGGTAGAAATAATTAAGCGGTTTGAAATCAGCCACACAGCGCACCTTTGGAATCCACTTTGCGATATGTGTGTTGGTGTAGGTACGGCCAATATGATCTTGTTCGCTATCCCCATCATGGAAAAGAATCAGACCTTTTTTCTTAGTGCAAATTTCATTCATCACCGTATCGAGAATTTTGTCCCCCTGTTGGTCACTGACACGCCAATCAAAGGCCGACATTTCCCAAGCGATATGCTTAAAGCCATATTTTTCGACAGCTCTTAGCACCTGTGGCTGACTTGCGCGATTGAACCAACCATCACCATTTGGTAGACGAAACATCGGAGGCTGAGAGGTAAGGTAGGGGCCCAGCACCTGCTTGGAGCGTTGAATATATTGATGCATCAATGATGCAGGAATTTCTGAATGTTTGTCATGGCGATAGCTATGCGACCCCACCATATGACCTTCAGCAACAATGCGTTTTAGGGTATTTTTGCGAACTTGACAGAGTTGATAATCAGCACAGTTTTGCATGGTTATTCCGTTATTAGCGCATTGCCTGCGATAGTTTTCACAGTCCACTTTATACGCGATGATGAAGAAGGTAGCGGGAATGTTTTCTCGTTTTAGCATATCTAACACTCTTGGTGTTAAATCTGCTGGGCCATCATCGAAAGTAAGGTGAATAGGGTATTTGGTATCCCCATCGCATTGATAGTGCTTCCGAACTTGTGCACAGTCCGTAGCCCATAATGATGTTGAAAAAATACCTAATAAAACAAGTGTAATCAAGCGCATAGTAGATGATGTTTGCTAGTAATGGATTCAAAGGCTACCATCATTGTTAAATTCTATCAAAGGTCATTGATATGCACGTTATTGAACACCCTTATCGCATTCTTCCAGATACTGATTTTTCGGTTGCTGATTTAGCAACAACACCTCCATTCACTGTTGATAGGAAGGTGTTTGAAAAGCAATTAAAAAGTGATAGAAAACAAATAGCCAAGCTGCAACATCGTTTATATGCAGAAGATCGACGAGCATTGTTATTGGTGTTTCAAGCCATGGATGCGGCGGGTAAAGACAGCACGATTCGAGCGGTGACCAAAGGGATAAACCCAGCGGGTTGTCGGGTTCATTCTTTCAAGAAACCATCTTCCCTGGAACTGGATCATGATTTCTTGTGGCGTACTAATAATGCGTTGCCTGAACGAGGGCATATTGGCATTTTCAATCGGAGTTATTATGAGGAAACCCTGGTGGTTCGCGTACACCCTAAAATCTTGCAGTACCAGCGTTTACCTGCCTTGCCAGAAAATCTAGATACGCTATGGGATGAGCGTTTTACCGCGATTAATGCGATGGAGAAGCATTTAGTTAACAATGGTACGCAAGTACTGAAGTTTTGGCTCAATGTTTCTAAAGAAGAACAAAAGCAACGTTTCCTCTCGCGCTTGGATGAGCCAGAAAAACATTGGAAGTTTTCCTCATCAGATGTCAAAGAACGAGGGCATTGGGATGAGTATATGCATGCCTATGAGCAAGTGATTCGTAAGACATCCACAGATGTTGCCCCCTGGTTTGCTATTCCTGCGGATAATAAGATGTATATGCGTCAAACTATTGCCGATATTGTTATGAAAACGTTGCAAAATATGAATCCACAGTTTCCCGAGGTTCATGATAAAGAAAAAGCGATGTTTGACGAAATGCGTGTTGCGTTAAACTCAGACTGAATCACATGAGGGGGTATTAAACAGCCGAGGTATTCTATTACCTCGGCTTCTATTCACGATACTTTTTTTCCTAATAGACTAACGCCGCCAACAACGAGTAACAGACCAATGAAGTGCGCCCATCCAAAAGGCTCATTAAGCACAATAATGGCAATCAAGATGGTAAATAGTGGCCCCAATGTGCCGATGATACTCATTTTACTTGCACCAATTCGAGAAATAACTTCTGCCATAATATAGCTAGGCAATACGGTGCTAAAAATAGCAAGCAAGAAAGCGTAAAGCCAAGCGTCCGTTTGGATCAATAAATTCCCAATATGATGGGTTAATAAGAAATGCACAAACACAAATCCCGTTGAAGCAAGCATGACAATACTGGTAAACATCCGGCTTCCGAATTTTTGAATGACGGGTTTACTGGATACCACATAGATCGAATAACTCAGAGCAGACATCATTACCAAGGCAACACCAAGATGGGTATTGGCATTCCCGGCAAACGATTCTTGCGCATAGATCACCATAATTCCACTGTAAGTAAGGATCAATGCAGCAATGATGTAACGATTAATTACTTCCTTCAAAAACAACCAACCAAGTAGGGTTGTCATGATGGGATAGGTGTATAGCGTTAAACGCTCGAGTTGAGCCGTAATGTGATTTAAGCCTTCCATATCAAGAAATGACGAAAGGTAATAACCAATAAACCCAAGCAACAATATGCCGCCTAAAGGTTTGCCATTAGGTATGGGTTTTCCGAAGTTTTGATGCTTGAGAAGCCAGATTAGAATCGCCGCATAGATTGGCATTGCTATAAGCATGCGCAGTGTTAGTAACGTCACTGTGTCTATGCCCTTTGCGTAAGCGAGTTTGATGAAAATAGATTTCATCGCAAACAAGGCTGTACCAGCAACGGCTAAAACCAAGCCGACGCGTATTGATGATGCTTCTGATGTTTCCCGCATGTGCTGCTCCAGAGAGGCTGCGGGATTCAAGGCTTAATCAGCTGTGGGAAGACCCCGCAGCTAATTAAGAAAAAGGAATAACTAACTGCTCCGCGTAGTGTCGAGGAGCAGCCAGAGTTTGGAAATGGTGGGTGAAAAAATATTCATAAGTGACCGATTGTACAATACTAACTATTAAGTTATCGCTTTTTTTGAGCATTTTTTTAAAGTTGAACCATACTTGGTTCATTAGTCGCTTTTTAAAGAACTAAGTAGTGAGGAAAAAATTATTCTAATAAATCCTTACCTGCTTATTTTTTATAAGTAGCTTTTCGTTACAAATTAGTCCTTGAATTAGGAACTAAGGTAAACCATAGTTCGTTCAGGGTTGAGAGAATTGATCTTCGTCATTCTTTTGTTTTTCGAATGCTTGGGGTTAGATATGAGTAAAACAACACACAATTGTTGTAGCCTAAAGGAGGTTGCAACCTTATATGATGCGATGAAAAAACATGACTTCTATTCGCATAAGGTTTCAAATATCCGTGTTATATCAACGCGCTCATCTCATATTTTTTTGACAGGTTCGTACGCTTACAAAATCAAAAGAAACCTGAATCATCCTCAATGCAATTACCAAACTCTAGAAAAGCGTAAAGCATACTGTGTGAAAGAATGTATCATTAACAGAAGGCACTCCTCAGGGCTCTATGTTGATGTGTTACCTATTGCTTTTAAAGATGGACAATATTCATTACTTGAGAGGGGTAGTACATTTAATCCGCAAGACGTTGTTGAATATGCCGTTAAAATGCGTCAATTTAATCAGGCCCTTATTTTTGATGAGCTGATAAGGAAGGGGCGGTTATTACCTGAAAAAGTGGACGAGCTTGCTTTAGAGGTCGCCAAACTTCACCAGCATCATTCATCTTCTATTATTGCCCCTGTTCGTCTTAAAAAATCTGATCTTCAGGAAGTTATCCAACCGCTGACTGAGATTTTTGATGCCATAAAACATGCCCATCAATTGTCAGGCTTTTCATTGCCAGCACAACTGACGTATCTTGAAAACTGGGTGAGCAATGAATGGCAACAACTCAGAGGCACCTTTTTACAGCGTAAAAAAGAAGGCTTTGTTCGCCATTGCCATGGCAATTTACACTTGAGAAAGGCTGTGCTTATCAAGCGTAAAGCGGTTATTTTTGATGCAGTTGAACATGATGAAAAACAACGCTTTATTGATGTAGCGAGTGATATTGCCTGCGCGATGATGGATTTTGAGAGACATCATCAGGAGCAATTGTCACAACGTTTCTTAAATACCTATCTTATTGAAACAGGCGATTATGGCCTCTTGAAAGTACTGAGTTTCTATAAAGTTTATCGAGCGTTGCAACGGGTGAAAGTTGCTTCAATTAAACACTCGAGTAGTATGCATGAAGAACAGCGAAATCAGCATCTATGCGATATAGAAACGTATACGGACTTGGCGGATGCCTATACAGGAGAGCATCGTCAAGGGTCGTTGATTCTTTCTCATGGAAGTTTGCGTGAAGGCAATGACTGTATTCAGCAAATAGCCAATTCATTGAGAATGGTTCATGTGCGAGGAGATGCTGAAACGATTCGTTTACAGTGTGATAACAATACACATCAGGCCCCCGGCGCTCTAGGTGCGTCACAAATCACGCATCAATTGCAAAAACGTTTATTTGATATGGCACAAATTGCCTTAGCAGCGGGTTATTATGTCATTGTTGATGTGCAATCTTTGAATACAAAAGTCAGGGATAAATTCGTCGAAATGGCAATTGCTCACCGAGCACCGTTTCTCATTTTGAATTTCCAAAACGACCAAATGAAGCTCAGAGCACTGGTGAGAGAAGCGATTAGTGCTGAATCGAACGTGGTGCATATCAAATCCTCAGAGTTATTTAAGGATGTTGTTGAATCAGATATCTTGGTAAACAATTACCCCATTCTCAATATCACCGATGAGTCGGCGCTACCTTTGGGGAAGATTGAACAATGGTTAGATAATCACTAAAGGTCTTGCTGTTCGTCATATCCTCATCTTTAAAAAGTACTCATACTTCTATGAGTGCTTAGCAATTTTTGTATTTACGTTTATGCTTGCGTTTCTATTTAACGAGATTTCCCTATGTCAGAAGAAAAAGATTTGCGCCATAAAAAACGCATGGAACGTAAGAAAGCCCTTATTGATGCTTCAATAGCACGAGCAGACAAAGAAAAAGGGTTGTTACTCGTGCTGACGGGCAATGGTAAAGGTAAGTCTAGTTCTGCTTTTGGCATGGTTGGGCGTGCCTTAGGACATGGTATGAAAGTCGGTGTTTGTCAATTTATCAAGAGCCGCACGGATACGGGCGAAGAGGCATTTTATGGTAAGGATCCAAAGGTAGACTGGCACGTGTTAGGTGATGGCTTTACATGGGATACCCAAGATAGGCAACAGGATATAGAAACATCTGAACAAGGGTGGAATGTCGCAAAATCCATGTTGAAAAACGCCTGTTATGACTTAGTGATTCTTGATGAGCTAACGTATCTGATGAGCTACGATTATCTGGATAGTGATAGGGTTTTAGATGACATCTTAGCTCGGCCTGATATGCAGCATGTGGTGGTGACAGGGCGAAATGCGAGTGAGCAACTTAAAGAGCTTGCTGATACCGTATCGGAGATTGCTGATGTAAAACATGCATATCAGGATGGCATTCAAGCGCAGAAAGGGATCGACCTGTGATGTATTTTGCTTTGTAAAAGTAGGTAATGTCATTCGCTTTTTACAGCAAATATTAGGAAAATTATTGATTCACAGCTTGAGTCGGAAATTTGCTCATAGGGATAAAAAATAACCAATGAGAATTTGTCTATAATCAATTCAATATGCTTTCAAAGGCCGTAATCTAGCCTTGGCAGTGTATATGGCATTTCACCACTGTGTATTCTTCCAATCATAATTTCAGCACCAGAACTAAAGGCACATCATGAAAAAAATCTTCAAAAATCTAGCGGCATTTCTTGTAATGATCGCGATAGGTGTCGCTGTTTTTATGATGATGCAAAAGAATAAGACACCCGTCGAGCATACGGATGAGCAATTACCTGCCAAACCCGTAGAAGTATTGACTGTAAAGCGAGAGCCGTTTAGGGCTCATGTTACGGGATACGGAAATGTTGAACCTGCTATCGTGTTGCGTGGTAAAGCAGAAGTCAGCGGAAAAGTAAGCTATGTGCATCCTGAGCTGGAAGCAGGTGGGAGCATTCCTAAAGGTGCGGTGGTGCTGAAGATTGATCCAGAAGATTATGAAGTATCGCTTAAGCAAACACAGGCAGATCTTGCTTCTAGCAAATCGCAGTTAGATCAGCTAAAGCAGGAAGAGCAATCAACACGGCGCTCTTTGGCGCTTGCGCAACAAAATTTACGATTAGGTGAAAAAGAATTAGAACGGACTCGGGGTATTTGGGAGAAGCGCCTCATTGCACGTTCTACCTTGGATGCAGAAGAACAAAAGGTGATTCAACTGAAACAGTCTGTCAGTGATTTGCAAGGTCAGTTGAATACTTATGCCAGCCGTAAAAGCAGTGCCAGTGCGCAACTCACAAGAAGTTCTCAGCAAGTAAAAGGACAAACCACAACCCTGGGGCGTACCGAAATCACTATGCCTTTTGATGCACGAATTAGTTCAGCGAGTGCAGAAAAGGGGGAGTTTGTATCAACAGGAACGACCGTTTTTGAGGCTACCAGTATTGATGGCGTAGAAATATCGGCAGAAATTCCTTTGCCACACATGCGAACATTATTCGCGGCCATGCGGGGACAAAATATCGATATTAGTCCGAGTAATTTAAAGTCTTCACTGGCCAGTTTAGGCTTGGAAGCAAAAGTTCGTTTGGTCGATGAAAATATTCCTAAAGCTATTTGGGAGGCGCGAGTGGCGCGTTTTGGAGAATCGGTTGATCCCACGAAACGAACCTTGGGAGTGGTGGTTGCCGTTGATAAACCCTATGAAAATATTGTGCTGGGTGAGCGTCCACCTTTATTGAAGGGTATGTTTGTATCCGTTGAGCTATTTGCTCCTGAAAGCCAAGCCTTGGTTATTCCACGCAAAGCTCTGCACCAAGGCCGAGTTTATCTTGTGAACCAACAGCAACAATTGGAAATTCGCGAGGTAAAGATTCTTACTCAACAAGGGAATCAGGCTGTTATTGCCGCAGGGCTTGAAGAGGGTGAAAAAGTGATTGTTAACGACCTCATTCCTGTCATTCCCGGGATGTTGTTGGCGCCCATTGAGAATGGCAAACTGCTGGTTAAAGCCGAGCAAAGTAGTAAAGAACAGGAAGCAGAATAATGAGCGGTATGATTCGTTATTTTGCCGCTCATCCAACGGCCGCAAATATTCTCATGGTCGCGATTATCTTGTTGGGTTTTACGTCGCTTTCTGGTTTGAATAAGGAAACCTTTCCACAGCTAAAAGCCGATAAAGTCAGTGTTAGCGTACCCTTCCCAGGTGCAAGCCCTTCTGAGGTTGAAGAGGGGATTTGTAATCGTCTCGAAGATGCTACCGATGGCATTAGCTTCCTAGAAGAACAACAATGTGCCGCACAAGAAAGTGTTGGCTCAATGACGTTGGTCATGGAGGAAGGCGGGGACATCGCTCAGTTCAAAGATGATGTGCAATCTGCTGTTGATGCGATTATCGATTTCCCCGAAGGAACGGAGGATGTCACGGTTAAAGAGTTAGGGCGTATTGATGCGGTGCTGAGTATGGCCATTACTGCGGATCTTACGCAGCCTGAGCTGAAGGCGTTGGCCGAATATTATCGAACAAAATTGTTAGCACTGCCCAATGTGCCGATTGTTGAGGTAACCGGCTTTTCTCAGCATGAATACAGTATTTTAGTTAAGCCAGAAGCGTTGCAGCAATACCAATTAAGTATTCAGGATATTGCCAACCTGATTAAATCACAGGCTTTGGATTCTCCTGCAGGTGTATTGGAAACCGATGATCGCTCCTACCAGATTCGTTTCGAAAATCAGCGCCGTAGTCCTGAAGAGTTAGCTGACCTTGAGGTACTGAATAGCGCTAAAGGTGGCATCATTCGTTTGGGGGATATTGCAACGATTCGTGATGAATTTGAAGTCGCCGAAAAACGGACTGAGTTAAATGGTCAGCCAGCAGCCTTGTTGTTAGTCAGCAAGAACAAAACAGATGACACCTTAAAAGTGTATTACGAAGTCAAAGACTTTGTTGATGCTGAGAATGCCAAACTACCCGAGAGCACCCGTCTGCATATCACACAAGATGCGGCCTCGATTGTCGAAGATCGTCTCAATCTATTGTTGCGAAATGGCTGGCAAGGTTTGGCGCTGGCAACATTGGCCTTGTTCCTGTTCTTTTCATGGCGTTATACCTTCTGGGTAGCTTTGGGCTTGCCTATTTCCTTCTTGGGCGGCTTAGTTATCATGAGCGCTCTAGGCGTCACGATCAATATGATTTCCATGGTTGCCTTACTGATGGCGATCGGTATTTTAATGGATGATGCCATCGTCTTATCAGAAAGTATCGAGAGTGAGCACCGTAAAGGGAAACCGCCCTTACAAGCCGCTTTGGATGGAACCAAACAGGTGGCACGTGGCATTATTGCTTCATTCACTACCTCTGCTATCTTATTCGGTAGCTTGTTATTCTTAAAAGGGGAAATGGGACAGATTATGGGAGTACTCCCTATTGTTCTGCTCTCTGTTTTAACCGTGAGTTTGATCGAAGCTTTCTTGGTATTGCCTCATCATCTGAAGCATTCCTTAGAAGCGCATCACGAAAAAGAGCGGGCTGGCTGGCGTAAAAAATTGGACGCGGGATTCGCAAACCTAACGGATAAAGTCGGTAATTTAGCAAATTTTGCCATTCGTCTGCGTTACTTCACAGTGGGAGGAGCGATTGCCTTATTTATTATCTCCATCAGCCTCATGGCATCAGGTGTGGTTAAATTTAAAGGCTTTCCAAGCATAGAAGGTAACCGCTTGGAAGCACGCGTATTATTACCGCAAGGCACGCCGTTTGAGCGTACCCAAGCAGTCATCAAGATTTTGCAAGCCAGTCTTGAGAAGACGGTTAAAGACATGCCGCCTGAGCCTGAAGGTAAATTGGTTAAGAACCTACAGGTCTCCTATAACACGAATGCCGATGCCAATGAGTCCGGCTCGCATTTAGCGACCATTTCATTAGATTTGCTGGATGCAGAAACCCGCTCAACATCATTGGTTGAGTTACAGAGGCGTTGGCGTGAGAATACGCCGATTATTAGCGATGCAATCAGTATTCAATTCAAAGAACCGGCTTTTGGTCCTGCGGGTCAAGCTATCTCAATTCGTTTACAGGGTGATAATTTAGAGCAATTGTCTGAAGCCTCGTGGGAACTCCAAGATTGGCTGAAACGTTATACGGGCGTTTCGAATATCATGGATGACCTTCGTCCTGGTAAGCCTCAGTTCCGCATTAGTTTACTACCTGGTGCTTTAGGTTCAGACATGGATGCGCAACAATTATCCTCACAATTGCGAGCAGCCTATCAAGGCGTCAAAGTTAGCGATGTCTACCAAGGGCGTGAGTCTTACGAGATTAATGTAAAACTTGATAGCGCACCTGAAAGAGCATTGACAGATTTCGAACACCTCATTATCTTTTCGAAAAAGGGTGAGGCGATTCCCTTGAACGCGATTGCACGGATTACGGAAGACCGAGAATATTCACGGGTATTACGCATTAATCACCAACGTACTGTTACGGTTTCGGGTGATGTTGATTCTGAGATTGGGAATACGGCACAAATTATTGGCGATACGCAGGAACGCTTTCTCCCAAAATTGGAGGAAAAATATCCTACGTTACAGATTAGTTTAGAAGGAGAAGTCAAAGGTGATGCGGAAACTAGTGGCTCAGTACTGACAGGTTTCTTGCTGGGAATCATCGGCGTCTACTTGTTGCTGAGCCTGCAATTCCAGAACTATCGCGAACCCTTTGTGGTATTGCTCAATATCCCGCTGGCGCTGATTGGCGTTATTTGGGGACATCTCCTCATGGGCTTGGATATGAGCTTGCCGAGTATGATTGGCTTTGTTGCTCTGGCAGGTGTTGTGGTTAATGACTCCATCCTCCTGGTTGAGTTCGTGAAGAAACGAAGTGCCGAGGGGATGACTTTGCACGATGCAGCAGCACAAGCGGTAAAAGATCGTTTCAGAGCGGTCTTTCTAACCACAGTGACAACCGTAGCAGGGATGTTGCCATTGCTTTCTGAAACCAGTTTGCAGGCGCAAATCCTCATCCCATTAGTGACGAGCGTGGCATTCGGTATGATGGCTGCAACCTTGTTTTTGTTGTTGGTACTGCCAGCGTCTTATGCGATTCTTGAAGACTTTGGCTTCACTGAACTGGCTGAATTAGATGATACTGATGAAGTAAAGCAAGCAATGCATTCGGCTTAATTATCAGTAAATCATAGGTGCCGAAACTTCAGACCCGCACGGAGCGAGTTGCAAAACAAAGAATAGATATCGTTGGAAATGACAACCCGCAGCGAAAACCTCTTCACGGTACGCTGGACGCTCAAGGAGCAAGCATGATTGATACCACAGAACTGGTTCGAGAACTGGTTTATCAAATCCGTTTGGGTGGAGACTCGGCTTATGAATTCAAAACGGTACGGATAGAAAATAACAGGATTACCGCTCCTCACAGAGATAACATTGCTGATGAAATAGTGGCCTTTGCCAACACTACAGGTGGCATTATTGTATTGGGTATAGAGGATAAAACACGACATGTTGAAGGCATTGAACAAGACAAACTCGATAATGTGGAGTCATGGTTAACCAATATTGTTACAGAACGCATAGAACCCTCTCCACTCATCCAAACGCGGTTAATTGAAATCCCTGATGCGTCGGGCGAACTTAAGCCTGTAATCTGGGTACGCATCCCTAAAAGTCTGTTTATTCACAAAAGCCCCAATGGATATTTCCACAGAGTTGGTTCCAGCAAACGTGAAATGGCACCGCACTTACTCGCCCGTTTGTTCCAGCAGCGTAGCATGGCAAGCCCCATTCGTTTTGATGAGCAAGTGGTTAATCACGCCCCGTTAGATGCTATCGATGATAGCTTGAAAGAACGCTTTGTTTGCGATGACGATCTGCCTGAAAAAATGCAGCTAAAAAAGTTCTACCTCATTGGCGAAGATGAGGAAAAGCAGGAGTATCTAACCGTGTCAGGCGTATTGTTACTCACAGCACAGCCCGCT
>CACVAY010000151.1:42729-53261 GCA_902727985.1 uncultured Thiotrichaceae bacterium
CGCTTTCCAGTTCGTAAAGCGCAATATGAAAATCGAAGCCGTCAAACGCCCAGGCCGAATTGACATCCCACAGTATGACCTTGGCGCAGTTTACGAAGCGATTGTAAACGCCGTTGCACACAGAGATTATGGCGTACATGGCTCCAAAATTCGCTTGCACATGTTTAGTGATCGGCTCGAAATCACCACTCCCCGCGGTTTACCCAATAACCTGACCGTCGATACCATGGACAGTAACAGCATTACCCGTAATGAAACGCTGGTGAATTTGCTCAGCCGCTATTTTCCTGCCGACCCTGCCAGCCAACGCCAAAATATTATTGAACGTCGGGGTGAAGGTGTACCCAAAATCATCAATGTCAGTGAACAACTATCAACACGCCGACCCTGCTACGAACAAGCGGAAGAGGCACAGGCAGAACTCAAACTCACCATCTATGCCGCGAGCAAAGACTTGAATGGTCTGGTTGAGCAATTCGACAAATAGGCTAAACCAATGAAACCCCTGCCACAAAATACTTGCCGTGTCGCAAATTGCTACTTATGTAGTGTATTGCTACAACTGGCGCGATGTGAAAAACAATAGGAGCAACTTATGGCAACCGCAAGCATCAGAATCGATCAAGCGCTTATTGATAAAGCTTCAATAATGGCTAAGGCTCTGGATCGTACGACACCAAAACAAATAGAGCACTGGGCTAAAATTGGTAAAATGATGGAGGACAATCCAGATTTACCCTATGAGTTTGTTAAGCAAGCAATCATCGCTAAAGCTGAAAAAGAAGCAGGCAAACTCGAGGCTTACCGCTTTGACTGAGATTGCCGAAGTTCTTCAAACCCCCACATTTAAAAAAGCAGTTAAAAAACTTCAGAAGAACCAAAAGGCGGAACTGGATGTAGCCGTGAGCGTTGATAGAAGACCCTCTGTTAGGTGAACAAAAGAAAGGTGATCTTGCGTTTCTCCGTGTTTATAAATTTAACATGGTTAAACAACTCACTTTGCTTGGTTATAGCTATGAAGACGGTACAGTAATTCTTGAATTGATAGCGCTGGGTTCTCATGAAAATTTCTACCATAATGTGAAAAAGATCGTTTGAGGCATAAGGCCAGAACCCATCACCGATAATATTCTGATGCATGCGTATTATTGATTGGCATGTCTGGCTTCACTCACTTGGCGAATTTTTTCTGCTGGCTGAAAGAGCTGTTCGAATAAGTATCGACGCAAGTCATCAGCGTAATCTTGCTTCCCCAAGGCTTTTGCCATGCATAACATCCACATGTCACGTTCCTTTTCACCAATCTTCAGAAAACTATGGGCTCCAGGAATATTGATCGAGCCATATTTTTCCTGATAAAGTGCTTCTCCTCCCATCCAGCCACTGAGAAAGCAAGCGAGTTTATCTTTGGATACTTCCAAGTCTTCAGGGTGCATTTTACGGATGTCTTGTGATTCTTCTGATTCATCCATGATCGTATAGAAATCATCAACGAGTTGACGAATGCCATTGATGCCACCAGCAGCATCATAGGTGGCGGAGCCGATTCCATAGGGTTCTGTCATGTGTTTGTCCTTTAGCGTTGCTATGCAAATTATGCAGGATGACACAGCTAGAGCAATGGCATCCTTGATGGTGGTTAGTATAAAGCTTTATCCGAGCCAAAGACTTCGTAATGAATATTGTTCTTGTCTACAGCAAGACTGAAAAGCAAATCGCTATGTTTGATTGTAAAGGGCAAGATTGTCGCTTATTACCCTCTTGTTCATTGAATAAGGTATTGTATAAAGCGCAGCAGAAGTTTTTGAAGATCTACAGCAGCATACTCTCAATGAGTTGTTGGGAGATCAGGATACTTGGAAGTTGCTTGTGCAAACCACTTAGGTAATTACGAAGATAGCAAATGGATACAGATTTAGACATCACGAATACCCTCAGCATCCCCCTTGATGAGATTGAGTTGAGCGCGATTCGTGCGCAAGGTGCGGGTGGGCAGAATGTTAATAAAGTCTCATCAGCGATTCATCTGCGTTTCGATATTCCCGCGTCGTCCCTTCCTGAATTCTATAAGCAGCGGCTTTTGAACTTACGTGATAAGCGTATCAACAAAGACGGTGTACTTATCATCAAGGCGCAAAAGCATCGAACGCAAGAAAAGAATCGTGAAGACGCCTTGCAACGCTTGCAGGAGTTAGTAAAAACGGTGACGGTTGTACAAAAAGCACGACGAGCGACCCGACCCACATTCGGTTCTAAGAAGCGGAGACTGGAAAGTAAAAAGAAGCGTAGCCAAACTAAGTCATTGAGAGGGGCTGTGAAAGAGTAGAGATGTTAGTCTCCTAGCGGATTACATGGTTCTTTTGAGAGTCGTCGCTGAATGCTTAATTTATGAGCGTAATAAGCGCTATTTCTTGTTTGTGTTCAGATTGGAGGAGGCTATAATCACCTGCGAAGACTAATATGGACAATTAGTCGGCATTGATAACAAGGAGTGTTTTATGCCGCGCTTTACACGACTCACGACGCTATTATCTGCTGTTTTTTTAGGGGGGGCTATCTTTGTTTCTGGATGTTCTACGACAGCAAATTTGGGGCTTGCCAAAAATGGCACAGGTTTGCAGTTCAATGCCAATGAATTAGCACGCTACAAGGCTAGTCAAGACGAAATTTATCAACAGTTACTTGGCTTGGCAGGTTTGCAAAGTGATCCTGTTAATATTTATCAGTGGCGTCAATTTATTAGCGCAGGCATTCATTATTCTGATCAGAAATGCTCTAACTATATCAACTCCTTGTTTTGGCTGGATCGTTGGAGAAAATCCTCAAGTAAGCAAATCTTCACGACAGGTACGTATGCAAACAGTGTGCTTGCAATTGTTGAGTCCGCTGCGAAGGATATTGCACTGACGGCAGAAACATTTGGCTTAGTCGGTGCCTTGTATGGTGAGGTCAATGGCAATATTCTTTATGAGGTTGAGCCTGCAATTATTAAAGATCTGGTTGAAGATAAACAAGCTATTTATAAGCGTAATTTGAATCTTAATTTTGCGAATCGTATAAGCTCGTTTGAGGCAATACAGGGGTATACCAAGTTGTGCTTACCATCGGCAATTGAAACAGACATTGCGAATGCGTTAAAGTTGTCTCTGAGACCTCGAATTCCTCCTCCCCCCACGAATCGGGTTGTTATACCAGCGAAACCAGTTGAAGAAAGCATTTCAGAGGTTCCAGCTCAATAACTTTCTGAAGATATCAGAGTCCGGTCGGATGTAATCCTACCTGCTCTGTGATCACGTAGCTGAAGTATATTCATCAGCCTTTTACAAAGGCAGAAACATCAGCTTTAAGTCGATCATCCTCAGGAAATACGCCATTCACTACAAACAAAACCTCTTCGGCAATATCCGTAATATGATCGCCAATACGCTCCAAGCTACGAGCGATAAATACCAGATGTGTACAGGCTGCCGATAGCTCAGGTTTCTCAGTACTCGTAGCGATCAAGTTTGCAAAAACAGCGGTATAGGTGTCATCGACAGCGCCATCTTGCTGGCGAACATTTTCTGCAGTGATAGCATCGTTGTTAGTATAAGCATGAATAACGTCCTCCATCATATCTTGCACGGTTTCTCCCATAGCAAAAACAGCTTGTTCCTGACCTGTTAGCTCCAACTCATCAAGTGTTCTTGAATGGTTGGCAATATTCGTCGCATAATCACCAATGCGTTCAAGATCTTTACTGACTCTAAGTGCGGCAATAAGTAGTCGGCAATCTGCTGCCATTGGCTGGTGTAGCACAATAGTTTTCACTATTAAGTCATCAATAATGCGCTCGCTAGCATTGATTAAATCATCGGCCACAACGGCGTCTGATGCCTCTAGCTTATCTCTGTGAACAAAGGCGTTAAAACAATCTGTCAACTCCTGACTAACCATTTCAGCCATGCCGACTACCCTGTTATGTACTGATTTAAGATCTCGGTCAAAGGGTTTCAGAATGTGTTGTGTGCTCATGATTTTCTCCAAAGAAATGCTTTTTTTACGCAAGAAATGATCAAATAAGTCGAGTGATTCTGGTTGTTTGTCATCATGTTAAAGCGCGTAGCTGTGTAAAGCCATGATCTATGTCATATCATTACTGTCCTGTTTTATTTCTTAAGGCAGGGGTGAGGAGGTGTCATTAAATATACAAATGTCTTACGAGACATGTGCTATATCTAGGATATGAAAAGGTCTTAGATAACAATAACGGAGTGCGCTAGGTGACATCAAAAAATGACTATGAATTAGTTTTTCAAGAGCAATTTAAGAAGTGGGAAAATCAGGTTGATGACATTATGCATAAGGTTGAGCATGCTAATCCTGAGATGAAAGCTGATTTGAATGGCCAGTTAGAGGAGATTCATTTGCTCAGGCAGAAAGCACGTGCGAACAAGCAGGCTCTTGAAGACGCGGATGACAATGCGTGGGAACATCTCAAAGATGATATTGAAGCGCTATGGGAGAAAATCGAAACTGCCTTTGAGAAGCTAAAAGACTAACTTCTCAACGGTGATGCTTATGGGATGATGAATGGGCCGAGTACGCTGATGCTGTTTTCTTTGTTTGACGGATCAGTTTCTTGGTAGCTCATCGGGTGTTGCGTCACTAGAGAGATATAATTGAACTTGCCAATGTGGTGGGTGTAGGCCGATGTAGTTTCAGCATTCAACGGTACGGTTGCCAAGCGTTCTAGTGCTTGTGTATTGAGGTTATACGCCCAAAGTACATTGTTGGTATGTCTGTCTGTATCTTCAGCGATCAGCAATGTATTCGTGTCAGGAATCATTGCTACATTATCCGGGTTTGCAATGTGATCTACGTGGCATTTGTTGCCTTGATCATCAAGTGAGTCTAATAGCTTACCCTCAATAATGGCTGTCATGCTGTTTGCGGTGAAATGGTCATCTAGGTCTAGTTCATATACTGCACCACAGGGGTTGCTCGTCAAGTTGATATCATTGTTGCCACCACGGTCATATTTGTCAGTACCTTTAGCGCGCGCAAAGCCTTTTTCCATACCACGTTCGATTTCCGACATAGCGATATAGGCTTTGTGTTTGTGCTCGTTATACGTGAATCCTTCGAACTTACGAAATTCGGTTGTTGCACCTTTCATGGCTGCCATGCGGCGAGTTTCGAGACGTGCTGCAATAGCATCGTCTTTCGCATCAACTTTTTTATCGCCATTGATATCCTTTACCGCAAGGCATTCGCGTCCTGTTTGTGTGTTAGTAAAGGTGAAGCTTTCAGGACAGACACCTTTCTTTTCATCAAGAGGCTCCGCTGTTTTGAAGATATCTGAGAACTTTAGTGTCCCGGATAAAGCGAATGCTTTAATGTCAGCATGGTTGGCATGTCCTAAATCGACCCATGAGAGTGTTGCGGCACCAGCCCCTTTGTTGGAGGTTTGTGTCCATTTGGCAGCGTAGAGTGTGCCGCTGCTTAAGTCTTCAGGTTTATCGGCAACGAAGCGATAGAAGCCATCATTGCTTCCATCATCGGTGAGATAAACCGTTTTCTTATCAGGCATTGTATAGGCTAATTCATGAGAAGCACGTCCCATACTGTAATGCTTTGTGTAGACGGCTTCACCGTTTTTGATTTTCACTTCAGGCGTCCAGCCATAGTAGTAAGGGTTTAATTGTTTTGGGTCGTTAAAATAGAGAGCGGCATTGATATATTTGATGTCGCTAGTGGGAGAGTGCTCTATTTTGCGGGCATCTGATTCGTATTCTTCAGAGCCAAGATGAGAGTTCCACGGTGTTACGCTACCTGCGCAATGAATCCAGCCACCTTTATAAGCGGATTGGTCAATGTATTTCAGTGTTCCAGCGACAGGTGAAAGTTCGCCAGCAGGAGATTGTTTCAGTTCAACGGTATACATTGCACCAGCCACACATTCGAATTGTGAAATCATGTGGATTTTGCCGTCTTGCTCAATGAAAGAGGTAAAGTCCAAACCAGCGCCATAAACGGTTTTGTTATTTGTTGTGCCGTTACAAATGACAGGGCTACCATTAGCATGCGTGATGAGTTCACCCTTTATATTTTTTAGCGCACCATAGATTTCCCCATTATCCTTATAGCCGGTTTTCATCAATAGCTGATGCTTAAGAGTTTGGGTTTTGCCATTGAGTGTTATTTGTTTAGCCGTTCTTAATAGTTTTTTATCATTATCATTGGTTGGAGCAAGCAAGCCAAAATGGGGTTTTTGTCCTTGATTTGCGGAAGATAAAGAGGGAGCGAGTGATAAACAAAGAACGCTCGCTAAAATAGCGATATTTTTTAGAGAAGCGGGCATAAAAAATCCATGGGTTGTTGCTTTAGGTGTGGGGCGATAGCGTAGCAAAAATGGTTTAGCTTGATTTTTTTACAAACTTCGTAAGAATAACAATTTGCTGTCCATTTACACGGCCTTCAATATGTTCCGCATTATCAGAAACCAGTGAAATATTTCGTACAGCGGTTCCTCGCTTTGCTGTGAAGCTTGTGCCTTTGACGTTGAGGTCTTTGATGATGGTAACGGTATCGCCAGCAGTCAATGGTGCGCCATTACAATCCATGTGTGTTACCGTAACCTCATCAGTTGTATCAGCACCTTCCCCTGTTGCTTGCGCCCATGCTAAGGCTTCGTCATCCAGATAAAGCATCTCCAGCAGGTCTTGTGGCCAGCCTTCTGCACGAAGACGTGTGAGCATGCGCCATGCCATGATTTGTACAGCGGGAACTTGGCTCCACATGCTGTCATTCAAACAACGCCAGTGGTTGGCATCTACCGTTTCTGGGTGTTCGATTTGTCCTTTGCAGGTGTTACATATCAGGATGCTGTGATCTTCACTGCCATCAGAGTCAGGTGGAACGTCATAGACACTCAAGTTATCAGTGCTTGAGCAGAGTTCACATTGTGATTCACTTCGCGTGAATAGAGCAGTTTCAGTTACCATGGTGTAGCTCGTTTTGAGTAAATAAGTTAGCGAGTATGAGCAAGCTATTATGGCTAATCAAGTCCAAAATTCTAAGCGTCTATTCATTTTTATGCCTGAAATTGTTCAAGGGGTGATCATGAAATAGCGTGGGATATTTGATCAATCCTGAGTGAGGAAAGAGGTATTTGATTCTCAATGTAATATATTGAATGATGAGCAAATCGTGTTAGGAGAAATGAGATGAAGTATTGCAGTGGTTGTGGTGAGGAGGTAGTGGTTAAGGTTCCCGAAGGTGATAACCGATCTCGTTTTGTGTGCGAATCTTGCGATACGATTCATTATCAGAACCCTCGTATTATCGCTGGGGCGATTCCTGTCCATGAAGATAAAGTGTTGCTCTGTAAACGAGCCATTCATCCACGTCGCGGTTTTTGGACATTGCCCGCTGGATTTATGGAAAATGAAGAAACCATTGAGCAGGCCGCGCAGCGTGAAACCTTTGAAGAAGCGCAAGCAACCATCGAGAATTTACAACTTTATACCGTGATGTCATTACCGCATATTAGCCAGGTGTATATGTTGTTTCGTAGTGAAATGGTGGACGGTATTTTTGCACCGGGTGAAGAAAGTCTGGAAACCCAATTGTTTGATGAGAAAGACATTCCGTGGGAAGAAATCGCCTTCCCAACAATGTCACGCACCTTGAAATACTTTTTTCAGGATCGAAGTGAAGGAGCATTTCAAATGCGTAATGTGTCATTGTTTTTGCAAAAGAAATTACGCTGAAGCACTGCCTGGTTTAAAGTTTGAACCAAGCAGTTGTCGTATATGTCTTACTGAAACTTTTGCAAGTTTTCTGATAATGCATTCAATGCTGGGTTGATGATTTCACCTACGCCCGGAATATTATTTGCTTTATCCGATAGCATCTGAAGCTGAGGTAAAGCAGATGAAATGAGCTTGCCTATCGCACCTTTCGCGGGTGCTGGCATTGAATCTAGCATTCCTGTCATTTCTCCAATTTTGCTATTGGCGGCATCAATTGCTGGTATGGTCGCTTTCGCACTTTCAATATCTCTGATGCCCGATAAGCCTTGAGTAATGTTACTAAGATTATTGCGAAGCTCATTCGTGATATTTATTTTACCTGCTGCGGGTATCGCTTGTTCCATCATAGACTTCGTATCTGACTGCCCACTCTCTTCAGGTTTTTCCGGGGCAACTGGGTTGTCATTAATCAGTGGCTGTGTGTTTTCAGGGGCTGTGGTCGCTGAACGCTCAATAATTTCAGATGTTGAGGTTTGTTTTTCAACAACTTTTTCACCATCAGACTTTCCCGAGAACAAGAAATAAAGAACAATAATACCCGCTAGCAACATAAGCCACGGGATTAATTTTGCGAACAAGGAGGCGCTATTATCTTCAAGAGTTTCATGCTGGTGAGTGACTTTGTCAGTAACGGTGACTGGCTCAACCTTATTCAATTCAGTGGTTTCTACATCAAGTGGTTCACCGTTATCTTGTATAAAGCGTTGAGGAAGAGCGGCTTGAATGTTTTGTTTTTGCCCCGTCAACATGCTGGTCATGCTGCTAAGGTCGAAGGCATCGTCACTCAGTAGTTTTCGTTTAATGACACCAAGGGCCAATGGTGCAAGCATGCCTAATAAAGAGGAGGAGGAGCCAGCACCAAGCCCGCTAAGCCTGGACACAGTGTCAGCCAGATTGCTGAGGTTGTTATTGCCTAGTAGTGAGCTCAATAACGAGGAGCCGGAATTGGCAACGCGGCTAGCGTTATCACCAGCGAGGAAATCACCCAAAGAATCAAGAATAGTATCATCTTGGTCTTTTACTGCGGCAAACAGGGCTTCAGCAGCTGATTCATTGTTACCAGCATCCGCGAAGCGATCGAATAAACCAGGGAGTGCGCCACTTAGGGCATTCGTGGTTTGTCCTGCGTCGCTGCCAATGACATCACCAATTCGTGTCATCACTTGGTCGCTGAGATGATCCTTCATCGTGTCGAGAATATTAAAACTCATGTTGTATGTCCTTATGTCTTAAAACATAGTTATTGTTTTACGGGGATTAGAATTGTCATTGTTGCTGTGAATCTTCTTTTAAGAATGAAAGCTTTAGACGGTAGAATTGGTTGGTTGTTGGATTCCTTGTATGTATGAGCATAGGAAATTTACGTGATTCCAGCCATCGCAAAAAATGAATTATTGATGGAAGGTAGTGAAGTGCTTGATGGTAAGGGGGCGGCTACTCAGCGGTAATGGTTATCTGAAATGAGGAATAAGCCGTTTTTCTCTCTGGTTTTTTGGTCGCTTATTTTTTAGTGTTTTTTATCTAAACAGATAGCAGCTATTTCGGTATGAATAGACCAGAAATATTTAAAGGTATTGATGTGCCGAAATGCTGTGAAATCCTAACTCCTTCAGATCTTCCATGAGTCATTTTGTTTATGTTTCAAATTTTTATACGGTAGTTGAAATGGTTAATCAGGAAGAATTTTTTATAGTGCTATTCTAGTTTTAAATATAAATATAATCATGCTGAGTGATGAGCGCTCTAGTGGGTAAATTTTAATCTTTATCAAGGTTTTGAATTCTATTTTTTTGTATTAATATTATTTACTACTAGTTAAGTTTTTCTGAAACTTAACCTCTACTAAAGACATCAAAAAATGAAAGTTTTTAGAAAGTCTATCACCAGTCTGGAGAGATAAATGAAAGTTTATTACATATTAGGGTCTTTAGTTGCAGGGTTCGTTTTAGGGGGCTGTACTCAACAAATACCTATACCTATACCCGTTACTATTCCTGAGGCTAAGCCGCCAAAAGAGGCTATTGTTTACCCTCCAGATGTTAAACGTCCCAGTCTTTCGGATCGCGAATTAACGCTGATTAGCCACAAAATCTACGGCAATGAAGCGTCGTACCGACCTGAGAATCTGATGGTTTGGCACAATGATGAGAACTTCGCTTCACTGGGTATTGGACATTTTATTTGGTATCCAAAAGGTGAAGCACAGCGTTTCGACCAGACGTTCCCTTCTTTTATTGACTATATGCGGGCGCACAATATTCAAGTGCCAGCATGGTTGATGCATGCACGAGGCCAAGGTGCGCCTTGGCCCAATAAACAGGTTTTTGATCGTTCCAGGAATCACCCTGAGTTCTTGGAGTTAAAACGTTTATTAGCCAATACCAAGAAGCTACAGACCAAGTTCTTTTTTGATCGCGTCCATGAGTCCATCCCGCAGATCGTTAAGCAAATTCCACAAGGTCAACGTCAGCATGTGGTGAATAACTACAATACCTTGGCGCATACGCCCGGCGGTTGGTATCCCTTGATTGACTACATCAATTTCAAGGGTAAAGGAATTAAGCCAACGGAGCGTTATCAGGGACAAGGTTGGGGATTGTTACAGGTCTTGCAGGAAATGCGTCCGGTAGAGAAGGGGCCGCAAGCCTTGCAGGAGTTCTCTCGTGCTTCACAAACCATATTGGAACGACGCGTTCGTAACTCACCGCCACAAAACAATGAAGTCCGCTGGTTACC
>CACVAY010000151.1:53361-57523 GCA_902727985.1 uncultured Thiotrichaceae bacterium
CACAATGCTAGGGAAGGCTATCAGGGTAGCAATGGTAATCGCATCCGCTACAAAGAAAGGGCTAGAGCCTCTAAAGACATCTTGCACAGAAATATCAGGACGCACCCCCGCGACAACAAAACAGTTGAGGCCAATCGGGGGCGTAATTAGGCACAGCTCCGCCATTTTCACGACAATAATGCCAAACCAGATAGCACAGCCTGTACCTGACATGCCAAAGGCACTATCCGCAGCCGCGACATCTGCCCCACCATTCAAGGCAATGACTGCCGGATAAACGACGGGTAAGGTCAGTAATAGCATGCCAATGGCATCCATGAACATGCCCAACACTGCGTAGGCCAGCAGAATGAAGATCAGAGTGATCATGGGACTTTGGTCAAGACTGGTAATCCATGTAGAAAATGTACTGGGTAAATCGGCAAATCCGAGAAAACGCACATAGATTAGGACACCCCAGATAATGGTAAAAATCATCACGGAGAGTTTGATGGTTTCAATCAAGGTGTCTTTTAAGGTATTCCAGCGCATGCCCTTATAAACAGCGATGCAAAACACGACAAATGCACCTAGTGCACCACCTTCAGTCGGAGTGCCCCATGCATCACCGCCAAATGGGTTGTAGATGAAGAATATAATAATCATTACGACAAAAATGATCGGAAATACGGGGGGCAGGGAAGTAAAACGTTGTTTCCAGCTAAAGCCTGTGACGGGTGGGCCAAAGTTTTTAAATATCAATGCCATGCTGACAACCAAGGCACCATAGATGAAAGCCGAAACGATACCGGGAATAAAACCAGCGAGTAATAACTTCCCCACATCTTGTTCAACAATAATGGCGTAAATGACCAAGATGGCTGAGGGTGGAATGAGCGATGCTAAGGTGCCAGCAGCGGCAATAACACCAGCGGCAAAACGTTTGTCGTAGCCCTCCTTTAGCATTTCAGGGATGGCAATACGAGCGAACACGGCTGAGGTGGCAATGGATGCACCTGAGACAGCAGAGAAGCCCGCAGTGGCAAAGATGGATGATACGGCTAAGCCACCCGGCAACCATCCTACCCAGCGTTTTGCTGCTTCAAATAATGCCTTGGTGAGCCCTGCATAATAAGCAAGATAGCCAATCAGAATGAAGGTTGGAATGAGTGAAAGGGCTTGTGAGGAGATTTTAGAGTGGGGGACTTGTCCAGCCGTTTTGGCGGTTATTTCTAAGGCCCACATGAATTGGGTGGGGTCGTAGCCCTTTTTTGCCCAGAAAATCCATACTAACCCTACAACGCCTGCAAGTGCCGCGGCAAACGCAACCCGCATGCCAAGCATTACCACGATCAGCAAACCTACTGAAACAATAATGCCAATATCAATGGATTCCATTATTGTTTTTCTCCACTTTCAGACGCAGAGTAATTGCACGCTTCATTAGCGGCTTGTGTAGCGGCGTCTTCTATGAGTGGTACGGCAACGGGGCGAGTGTCATTTCTGATAAAAGCGCGCATATAGCCCCAAATCTGTAGCATCAGTCGTAGCGATAAAATGCTAAAAGCGACAGGAATAATCAGTTTGACAGGCCATAGGGGAATCGCTATGTCCATGCTTGAATCACGACTCCATAGGGGAGCTGCGAAATCAAAGGAACGTTCGAAGTGGGTATAGGATCCGTAAACCAGTATGAGCATTAGCAAGAACATGAGAATTACAGAAATGAGTTCGACCATCCATAGAGCTCGGCCTTTCAAGCGGGAGATAAGAATATCCATCCGAATATGACCACCTGTGCGTTGTGCATAGGCAATGCCAAGAAAGGCAATGAGCGGCATGATTTGCTCAATCCAGTCCACATAGCCAGGGATGGGCGAACCTGTAAAATTACGTCCTCCGACGCTGATGACCGCAAGAATCATCAAGGAAAACACAGCGAGACCACCGACCAAACTCAGCAAACTTTCGAGCTTGAATAAAAGCCTGTCCAGTCGGCTTAACCATGAACCATCCGTTAAGACAGAGGATTGACCCGCCATGTGTTTTCCCCGATTGATGCCTTAGAAAGTTATTAGAAAATTACTTCAACATGCCAGTGACTAACTCATACAACTCTTTTGCTGGGAGTCCTTTTTTCGTGTTGTCTTCGATCCATTTTTCGGCAGCAGGGCCAGCTACCTTTTCCTTGAAAGCGGCGATTTCTGTATCGCTGAATGTAATGCTTTCTATGCCTTTCTCTTTCAACGTTGGGCCCCAAGCTTCCATGGTTTTGCCATTATACGTTGTCACATAGTGGGCAAGTGCTTCATCAACAGAGCCGAGTAGCGCTTCACGGTGCTTATCTGAGAGATCTTTCAGTGCATCCGAGTTCACAACCACCGGGCAATTGACGGTTCCAGGATTGAGGTTGGTGGTCCACCACTTGGCTTTCTCAACGGTACCGAAAGACATATGGGCATGTGGAGCAAAGGCGGCTGCTTTAATAACACCAGAATCCATCGATTGTCTGACCTCAGAGGCTGACATGGAAGTTGGTACTGCATCAACCGTTTTCATAGCAGCGCCAATACCGCCAGTGGCTCTAACGGCTAGGCCTTTAAAATCATCTAAGGTTTTTGGTGCGTCGCCAACACCGGCAATATTGTATTGGGGTAAAGGAGATGGCATGAGCAAGGTGGCATTCCAGCGAGCTAAGTCTTTAACAACCGCTGGGTGCTTGTAGACGGCTTGAGATATTTCGATTTCTTTTTCCAAAGAATCGACGCCAAGAAAGGGGAGTTCTAGAACAGTAATGGATGGATTCTTATCACGGTGGTAGCCTGCGCAAAATTGTGCCATTTGGAATGCACCAATCGAAATGCCATCAAGATTCTCTTTGTTTTTGGAGAGGCCCCCATAGGATATTTTGAGTTGGAATTCGCCATCGGTTTTTGCAGAAACCAATTCAGATAGTTTTTCGACATGCTCAGTAAAAGCGCGACGTTTTCCCCATAAAGAAACATCCCATTCAACGGCAAATGTTTCAGCGGATAGCGTTACTGCGATAGCCGCAACTAAGGATAATTGTAGTTTTCTTAAAGGCATGACGTGTCATTCTCCTGTACGTAAGTTCTGTGATTAGCAGTTAAAGCTGACTTATATCAAGATTAACAGGAAAAGAAATACGCTGCCAATTTTAGCAACAGTTTTAAGAAGGTTTGAAATTTAATGACTTCAATACAGGAAGCATAGGTAGAATGCTCTCACAATCCATCCAACATAGATTAGAGAAAATGATCAAGACATTCATGAGCAGAGAAATATCCGTTGAACAGTAATCCCAAGTTACTGGCTATTGGGCTCACAATAGTCGCCGCAGCTATTCTGGCTGGAATGGACTCACTGGGTAAAATTCTCATGCGTGATTTTGATACCGAGCAAGTCACTTGGGCGCGGTATTTCTTTCATGCCATCTTTGTGACGGTCATTTTTAGCCTGCAAGGCTATCGGGATTTTTTTGTACCCAAATCACCCAAGATTCAGATTTTACGGGGTATTTGTATGGTGGGGGTTACGTTCTCATTGTATGTGTCCATTCAGTCAATCAGCCTAGCGGAAGCAACGGCTTTTATGTATCTCTCACCCGTGCTGATAACGTTGCTTGCAGGTGTTTTTCTTGGTGAGGTTATCAAAGCGCAGCATTTATTTGCCGTATTCTTGGGATTCTTGGGCGTTCTAATAATCACTAAACCGGGTTTCCGTGAGTTTAACCCAGCCATGCTCTTAGCCTTTTTTGCGTCTTTTTTGTTAGCTTTGTATTTCCTGCTGACCAGTAAAATTGCAAGTATTGATAATCCGAGAACCTCACTGTTTTACGCCTCTATTGTCGGGGCGGTTATATTGACCGTTTTATTGCCGTTTTCCTGGATTGCTCCGAGTTTCACCCAATGGTTACTGTTGATCTCGATGGGGGGATTGGGGGCGTTAGGCCATTTCTTGTTGATAAAAGCGTACTCACTCGTACCCGCTTCCGCATTATCACCTTATTTGAATGCCCAAGTGATTGCCGCCACGATTTTCAGTGTGCTTGTTTTTGGTGATGTACTGGAATGGAATTTCTTTTTGGGCACGGGTTTAATTGTAGGAGCTGGATTGTTTCTGTGGTTTTATCAGCGTTATGGCTCAATGAGAAGAGTGGCTA
>CACVAY010000152.1 GCA_902727985.1 uncultured Thiotrichaceae bacterium
AATCTTGCTTATCTTTTCAGTAGCACCACTGCTTCAGCCGCCACGCCTTCTTTACGACCTTCGAACCCCAGTTTTTCAGTTGTCGTTGCTTTCACATTAATAGTATTTCTATCGGACACCAAGTCCTCACTTAGCACATTACGCATTGCTTGAATATGTGAAAACATCTTTGGTGCCTGGGCAATGATAGTGCAATCGAGGTTGTTTAAAGACCATCCCTGCTTTTTAACCAAACTGTAAACGTGCCGTAGCAGAATACGACTATCCATATTTTCATATTGGGCATCAGTATCCGGGAAATGCTTACCGATATCCCCTAAGGCTAACGCGCCTAGTAAAGCATCGCAGATAGCATGTATGAGTACATCCCCATCAGAATGGGCTTGAAACGCATGAGTATGCTCAATAGTAACACCGCCTAATACTACACAATCACCTTCACAAAAGGCATGCACATCATAGCCATGGCCTATTCTGAAATCTGTCATACCCCTGCCTCATTAAGAAAAAATGTCGCTAATTTTAAATCCGTAGGGCGAGTCACTTTGATATTTGATGATGAACTTTCAATCAATAAAGGATGAATACCACAATGCTCCATCGCCGAAGCTTCGTCAGTGACTGCAAAACCGTCTTTTACAGATTGCTCAAGAGCTTCTCTTAACTCACCTAATCGAAACATCTGAGGTGTTAATGCATGCCACAAACCATCACGACTCTCAGTATGCAAAATAGTTTTCGTATCCGCTGATTGCCTTTTCATTGTATCACGTACAGGCATTGCCAAAATGCCGCCCTTTTTATGTTTAACACATTGTTGTATCAGAAGATTAATATCGACTTGTTCAACGCAGGGTCTAGCAGCATCATGTACCAGCACCCAGTCCTCATCTCCCACGTCTAACTCATCTAAGGCAATTAATGCATTTAATACAGAATCACTACGTTCATTTCCCCCTATCGTTCGATAAATACCGCGTTCTTTGGACAGCAAAGCATTATCGAAATATTCATCTTCAGAAGATAAGGCAATCATAATCCCCGAAATATCAGTGCGCGTAGAAAAGCACGCTATTGTATGCTCTAGAATTGTTTTATCATTGATAGAGAGGTATTGCTTCGGAACAGCAGATTGCATCCGTTTCCCGACTCCCGCCGCAGGTATAACAGCCCAGATTTTATAAGTATTGCTCATGCTACCCTACTAAAGTTATTCTTTTGTTTGCTCTTGAGAGTTCTTAAGCGACTGTTGAAGTGACGATTCTTGCTCATCAGGCTTTAAGATGATCTGATAAAATGTTTCGCCACGTTTGACCATGCCAAAATCACTTCGAGCGCGCTCTTCCACAGCATCATCGCCATTACGGAACTCTTCAATTTCTGCCAACAGCTTACGATTTCGCTCCTGTTTATCCGTATTTGATTTTTCTAACACAGCAATTTGGTTTTCCATATCCCAGATTCGTGGAAAGCTACCAGAACCCATCCACAGACGAAAAAACAAAAAAAACGATAAAAAAGAAAAAATCAGAATCAATACTTTGGATCGCGTCATCGTAAGAAACATGTGGTTAGAGTCTTATGAGTATACCTTAACACATGAAGTCAGTCGCTATTCTTGGTCGCATTCAACATTGCTCTCCATTTAAAAAAACCTATCGCTTTTGAAAAAAAACTAATGAAGGAACCCTTCAAGTTTTCCGGAGCTAAGCCGATAATACCATTACTTATATTACTTTACTGCGAATAATCTCATGAATAGAAAGATTACTAGACAAAATAAAGAGAATGCTTAACAGGAAATTAATGAATCAGTCAACCCATACCGCTGTCGAATGACTGTATAATTATTAAAAATAAGCTGCATAATTAAACATCTCGCTAGCATTAGCATATAAAAAACTCAAAAATACTTAATTAAAAGATTAACTATATTTTTTTTCAAAAAAATTGATTTTGGGTTAAAGATCACGTATAAATATTGGATCTTAAATATTTAATCATATTTAAGTGAAAATATTAAAATAATTTCACCCCCCTTAAGGAAAGACAATGGCAAAAGTAAACCTAGACAAGATGAGTCTGAAGGAGTTGCAAGCAATTGCAAAAGACGCAGCTAAAACTATCGAAGTTAAGAAAAAAGATGGTATAAAGGCTCTCAAAAAGAAAATTCTTGAAGAGATTAAGGATAACGGTTTAGAACTGGGAGATGTATTCACTCAGCTTAAACCAGCTCCCCGAGCTGCAGTTTCACCAAAATATGCTAACCTTGATAATCCAGATCAAACATGGACTGGCAGAGGCAGAAAGCCAAAATGGGTTGAAGCCCATTTAAACAATGGAAAAACACTAGAAGATCTATTGATTGAGAAGTAACCCCCCTAGGAATCTTCTGTTATTATTAACTACAACACCTGATTCATGTCAGAGTTCACTAATAACATGAGATTCCTTTTTTATTTATTAATACTCACTCTAAATAGCACTAATACGGTTCGCTGAAATCTGCTCTGATTATCATCACTAACCATCAAAAAATGATTATCTCCTAGCGTAGCAAGTCCTTCAAAATTGTCCAGCTGCCACCCATCCGCTGTTGAGAAATCACCCAGAATAGTTTGCTGACAGAAATTTAACTTATCACACTCATCGGTATTGATAGAAGATAGACGTATTTCCAAAGGATTAGCAATGCCTGACCACGCCCTCTCTAGAACAAGCAATTGAGCACCACCATCTAAAACCTCTAAGCCCGTGATAGCACTATTCTTTGTTTTAGACTTAATAAATGACCATTCATGGCCTTTAGCAGAATAAAGTGTGTGAATATCTTTGGGCTTTTCTCTTAGCGGATATTCACCAGCAGTAATGACACCATATTCACTATGAAACGTTACAGCTTCGAGAGCTTTATTTTTATGGCGGAAGCTTTTTCTTTTAGTTAATTTCTTGGGTATTTTGATTTTCTTAATAAATTCCCCTTTTGGCGTATATAAAAGAATACGTGGTTTATTTTCAAAAGAAATAATTAGCTTCGAGTCTCCTTTCTTACCATTGTTATGGTTTTGTAATGACAACCCCTCTGTATCAGACCATTTACCCTTAAGTACTTTTTTATCTTTAGAATAGAACTTATATTGATTCAAAGTTTTAACAGATATCAACTGCTCTTCTTTAATCACCAAATTCAAGTGATAAAGCATACCCTCATCTGAAACAGCATATAGTATTTCCTCATCATGATCCCAAGCAATGCCTGATAACTCTGTAATGACTTTTTCCTTTTGGTCTTTAAGATGAAGACTTTTGCCATCAAGAACCTGCAGATGAGGAAGCTCATTCTCATCGAAATGTAACGGCTTGATATCGTATATAGCTACATTAGAATAAGAAGGACTACAGGCAGCCAGAAATATAAACTGTGAAAAAATTAAAAGTGATAGGAATTTGGACATAAGAACGAGGAAATATTGAATTATCTGCATGTTACCTCAAGTCATTTGGAACACGAAGCCTTAAAATAGCCAAGAATGAACAACTTCCTAAACCCAACAAGCCTTATCTACAGAAGGATAAGGCTTGTTGGGTTAAAGCACTGTCTAAATTTATTATTTATTATGTACGAGTTAAAGCCTCTATCTTCCCCGTATAAAGATTATCAGTGGGTGATAAGTTATTTGCATTACTAGGTTCAAAGCTAATAACAAATTCACGCGCATCGATCAAACCTAACCAAATCTGCTTTGTTAGCTCCATTTCATTACTGCCTGTTGATACCAATGTCCCCATATTCATTGCAGGCTTACTCGGATCTTTCGGCATACACCAGAACGTTAACGTCTTTCCTTCTGGCACAGCAATTTCTTCTTTGAGCTTGATACGCATTTTCATTTCACTCTTCATGGCAACGACTTCTGCCATTGGCTCATCATTTGAAGAAACTAATGTCGAGGTAAACATCACAGGAGAGTCTGAAGAAAACTCTGGATTACCAAAAATAAATAATGCAGAGATTAAAACCATGATTCCTGCTAATGCATAACCTTTTTGGGTAAAAAACGTAAGCAACGAAAAAGGCTTCTTTTCAGGCGTGGAAACCACTGTTTGTTTGGCACTAATATTCGCTTCAATATTTTTCCAGACAGATTCAGGCGGCTTCACTTCTGGCACTTGTTCCGCCAACACCGCAAATTTTGCATCAAATTCATCAACAGCAACACGTATGAAGGGGTGAATATCCATAAGTTTTTCAAAGCGGCTTCGTGCCTGACCTTTCAATGTGCCTAGTGAGTACTCCATAGCCAAACGCTCATAGAGTTCAGGTTTTTGATATCGGTTCATCACATACAATCTCTTAAAGTTTCCAAACCCCTTCGTATCCATGCCTTAACGGTACCAAGTGGTTTATCCATTTTCACAGAAAGCTCTTGGTGCGTATAACCATAGTAATAGGCTTGTAAAATGCACTCTTTTTGCTCATCCTTCAATCCATCCAAGCAATTTTCTAATCTTGCTATATCCTGCTTCTGATCAGTATTGTCATCAGGTTGGTTATCTTCTGAGACAAATTCTAGTCCTTCATAAGTTATTTCAGTCTCTTGTGGACGCGACTTGAAAGAACGAAGCTTATCCAACGCTTTATTTCTAGAAATGGTCGCAACCCAAGTAAATGCTTTTCCCTTTGATGGGCTATAAGAAGCAGCACTGTCCCATACCTTTAAGAACGCTTCCTGCAGCACTTCCTCAGCAATACTTTCTTGCCGTAAAATTCTTAATAATAAACTATAAATTCTCGGCGAAAATGCCGTGTATAGTTCATTAAACGCTTGTGTGTCCTGCGAGGCACACCGAAGCAACAATTCGTTATAATTATCTTCCATTGGTTTTTCTTTTTTAATACGTCGAATGATTATAAAACACATTTTCCCAAACTAACAAAAAACACCGACTTCTGTTTACATATAACGACAATCTTCATCTAAGAGTTCCCAATGTCACTTCTGTTATCTTTTATACGCACTTGAGCCGATAAAGATGCAAAAAAAAAGGCTCGATAACGAGCCTTTTTCAAACAAAACTTTATGACCCACTAAAAGTAGATCATATGAGCTTTTATTTATTCGCCTTCAGCAATTTCCTTCATGCTTAAACGCATACGACCTTGACGATCAATCTCGATTACTTTCACACGAACCATCTGCCCCTCAGAAAGCACATCTTTCACATCATTAACACGCTCTTGTGAAATTTGTGAAATGTGTAATAGACCATCTTTTCCTGGAAGAATAGTAACAAAAGCACCGAAATCCATGATTTTCGCAACTTTACCTTCGTAAATGCGATCAACTTCAACTTCAGCAGTGATTTCTTCAATGCGCGCTTTTGCCGCTTCAGCAGATGCCATATCAGTAGCAGCGATTTTGATATTACCATCATCATCAATATCTACTGTTGCGCCTGTGCCTTCACAGATAGAACGAATTGTCTCACCACCTTTACCGATAACTTCACGTATCTTATCGCGAGGTACTTTCATGGTGCTGTAACGAGGTGCAAATTCTGATACATCAGAACGAGACTCAGCAATACCTTTTGCCATTTCTTCAAGGATATACAAGCGACCGTCTTTCGCTTGGTTCAGTGCAATTTCCATGATTTCACGTGTGATGCCATCAATTTTGATGTCCATCTGTAGTGCGTTAATACCTTCAGACGTACCAGCAACTTTGAAATCCATATCACCCAAGTGATCTTCATCACCTAATATGTCAGACAATACCGCGAAATCATCACCTTCTTTGATCAAGCCCATCGCGATACCTGCAACTGGTGCTTTAATCGGAACACCAGCATCCATCATCGCCAATGAACTACCACATACCGATGCCATTGAGCTTGAACCGTTTGATTCCGTGATCTCAGACACACAACGAATAGTGTACGGGAATGAAGCTTGCTCAGGCATAACAGCCAAAACACCACGCTTCGCCAAACGACCATGACCCACTTCACGACGACCAGGGTTACCTACGCGACCTGTCTCACCAACAGAGAATGGAGGGAAGTTATAGTGAAAGATAAAGTTATCTTTGTAACTACCACCTAATGCATCAATAATCTGTGCATCACGCTCGGTACCTAATGTTGTAACAACGATTGCCTGAGTTTCACCACGTGTAAACAGTGCAGAACCATGGGTACGTGGAAGCACGCCAACTTTAGCGGTGATCTGACGAACATCAGCAACATCACGACCATCAATACGCTTTTCACCAGAAATGACACGACCACGTACAATTTTCTTTTCTAATGATTTGAAAGCATCTAATACATCATCCTTGGAAGGAGCAGCTTCGTCTTCAGTACAAAGCGCTTCTAATAAGCTATCTTTTACTGCATCAATCTTGCCGTAACGTTCCATTTTATCAGCAGTCTGGAATGCATCCGTAAGACCTGCTTCCGCAATTTCAGCAACTTTCGCCGCTAAAGACTCATCTTTTTCAGGTGAAGTCCATTCCCATGCAGGGTTACCTACTTCATCAGCCATTTCCTGAATTGCGGTGATAACAGGTTGCATGGCATCATGACCGAAGATAACAGAGCCAAGCATGACTGCTTCTGATAATTCTTTTGCTTCAGATTCAACCATCAATACCGCTGCAGATGTACCTGCAACCACTAAATCCAAGTCTGATTCTTCAAGCTCCGTTGGACTTGGATTAAGCACATACTCACCGTTGATATAACCAACACGTGCAGCACCTACAGGACCACTAAATGGCATACCAGAAACGCTAACTGCTGCAGATGCACCAATTAACGCTGGAATCTCGGGATCAACATCAGGGTTTAAAGACATGACTGTTGCAATGATTTGCACTTCATTAGTGAAACCATTCGGGAATAAAGGACGGATTGGGCGGTCGATCAAACGACAAATCAATGTTTCTGCTTCACTTGGGCGACCTTCACGACGGAAAAAGCCACCAGGAATTTTACCTGCCGCGTAAACTTTTTCTTGGTAGTTCACTGTCAAAGGGAAAAAATCACGGCCTTCGACCGCTGTTTTCTCGCCAACCGCAGTAACCATTACTACTGTACCATCAACATCAACCATGATTGATGCTGATGCTTGACGACCAATTTCGCCAGTTTCTAGTTTTACGGTACGACCACCGTATTCAAACGTTTTTGTAACTTTTGACATATTTACCTTTTGATAATTAATTCACCGGCAGGCTGTTGAAGAGCATTCTCAGAAAAAAGCTTTTCAACAACCTTCCTGCGTGATTGGAAAATAACTACTTGAGACCTTTACAGGAAAGAATGGCGAGAGAAAAAATATGTGTTTTTTTCGGGTTTCTTCTAAAGTCATGGTCAATAGCTGTCCTGTTAGCCAATTTTTTAGAGAAAAGATGGAAAATATAAACCTTTTTTATCCGTCATATCTTTTATATAAAGGTCTCAACATCACCCTATTCTAGCCACGAATGGATTATAGGAGGATAAGGGGAAGTTTGGAATAAATAGTGAGGTATAAACGCAGAACACCGCAAAAAGCGGTGTTCTTAATCATCTTAGCGACGTAAACCAAGACGCTTGATGAGCTCCTGATAACGACCTAAGTCTTTACCATTTAAGTAATCAAGCAATTTACGACGTTGATTTACCATTCTCAATAAACCGCGACGAGAATGGTGATCTTTTTTGTGAACAGAAAAGTGGTCCGTAAGGTGCTTGATATTCGCTGTAAGCAGCGCAACCTGCACCTCCGGTGACCCGGTGTCTGTTTCTGATTGGCGATATTCTTCAACGATTTTCGCCTTTGTTTCTGCATTCAGAGACATAATCCTAAGCTCCAGATTAAGGGTTGCTAAAAAACACAGATGATTGTGAATTTCCTTAGAAAAAGAAACACGCAAACAGCTGCGGTGTTAAGGTCGGCGATAATAGCACCAACCGTTAACGATGGTAACCCCTTTCTCACGGAAAATAAGGACTATTTTTCAGGTTTTAAACGATAATTCTAATAACAATACACATATCTAACCACTACACTCATATATCCCTAAAAACAGCTTTGCTCAAAATATTTAAATCCATCTCATTATTAGCGACGATGTGATTTTTTATGCTGACTACCGTGGTAACGCCGTTCTTTGAGATCTTGTGATCGATCATAGTGATAAACTGGTCTCGCTTGATACTTTACTCGATGCTGCGCATTCCACAAATACGGCTTCTCCGATTTAATCACAATACGTACACGATCCCTTGAATCGAGGTAATACTGTGTAGGCAATGTTCTTGTTCTGATCCAACTAACACCATTACTATAAAAATAGTACCCTGAGGCCACGTTGAAGTAGACGCGAATGCTTGGATAGTAGTAATAGTCATATGGACTATAATAAGCATGTTTATACATAGGGGGACGATCACGACTTGCAGTACACCCTGATAGACTTATTCCACTAACACCTGTCATCAATAGAACGCTCAACATAAATACCAGCCTCGCTGGCTTGTTATCTTTTTTCATTTTACACCTCTAAATAGTGAAACTCAGAAAAGAACACTCTTTTAGTATATGAGCGCAACAAACCTAAAGCTTTGATATATATCATCATCAAACATCAAGAAAACCACTTCGTTAATCCCCCCATTAAGCGCTAGAATGGTTAGAACGATACTTTATTATTAGAGGCTATTTTCGGTGCAATATTCTAACTTCGGCGAAAAATTCACACGTCCAAATGGCATCAGCCAGCTGATGGATGATTTAGGCAAAGCGAATCAAAGTGATAATCCTGACTTAATTATGCTTGGCGGAGGGAATCCAGCTATCGTGCCCGAAGCACACAAGATTTTTTTGAAGGAATGTAAACAACTTCATCTTGATGGAAATATTGATGCCATGTTAGCTCTCTACGACGGCCCACAAGGTAATGAAGAATTTATTCAAGCACTGGCAGATATGTTGGCTTCTGAATATGCATGGGATATTTCTGCTGATAATATTTTATTAACAAACGGCAGCCAAAGTAGCTTTTTCAGTATCTTTAATTTGTTCGCAGGTGATATGCCTGATGGCTCACATAAAAAAGTCCTCTTCCCCCTGACTCCCGAGTATGTCGGCTATGCTGATCAAGGTTTATCAGAGAATATGTTCACTGCTGCGAAACCTGAAATCCACATACTGGATAATCAACAATTCAAATATGGTATTGATTTTGATGCATTACCTATTGATGACAGTATCGGCGCTGTGTGTGTATCACGCCCCACCAATCCAACGGGGAATGTAGTAACAGATGATGAAATCACGGCATTAAACACACTAGCAAGCAAGCAAAACGTCCCTCTCATTATTGATAACGCCTACGGTTTACCCTTCCCTGGTGCCATCTATGTCGACGCAAATCTCAGCTGGAATCAAAATATGATTCTCTGTATGTCTATTTCAAAAATGGGCTTGCCGGGCTTACGCACCGGCATCATCATCGCGAACAAGGAACGCATCAAAGCGTTACGCCAAATCAGCGGCATTATGACACTTGCCCCAAGCAGCGCGGGACCGACCCTGCTCACCCGTATCGTGCAAAATAAAGAGCTTATTCCGTTATGCCAAAATTTCATCAAGCCCTACTACGAAAATAAAGCGGAAACAGCTGTTAGACTCTTTAACGAAATCTTTTCGGGTATGCCAATTTATCTACATAAACTGGAAGGTGCATTTTTCATGTGGCTCTGGTTTAAAGACTATAATTTACGTTCTGAAGAAATATATCAGCGTTTGAAAACACAAGATGTCTACATTATTCCCGGACATAACTTCTTCATGGGAATTGAGGATAGTTGGGAACATAAACATCAATGTGTACGTATTAATTATGCAAAAGATGAAGCTGTCTTGAGAAAAGGCTTACTCGCATTGAGAGATGTTATTCAGAATGGTGAAAAATAAATTAACCAAACACATCCAGCTGGCGTGCCGTTAGCCTCTCAAAAGAGGTCTCCATAAACTGTAAAATGCCATCAGCAGCCGGCGCCAATTGTTTATCAAGATAATGCTGGTAGTCAGGCCTAGATGGCATGTTTTCGGTTGGTTCAGGGCCATTCAAGGTAATAACATAGTGAATACGCTTGCCTGGATTCTGCATTTTACGGGCTGCTTTAACTTGTGGAGGTTGGGTGCTGGTATAGGTATCTAAAGGGCGGCGTAAACGCTTGGTATATATCAATTTGTCATCGAGTTCCCCGTTCATGAGTTTGTCATAGGTCTCTATAACAAAATCTTTGTAAGGCTGGTTACGAAATATCCGTGTATACAAAGTTTCCTGAAACTCACGAGCCAATGGCGTCCAATCTGTTCGGACCGTTTCAAGACCTTTGAATATCATCTTCTGTTGTTTGACATCCACCATTCCTGCATAACGTTTTTTACTCCCCGTTTCAGCCCCACGAATGGTCGGCATGAGGAAACGTAAATAATGCGTTTCAAACTCAATCTCTAACTGTGATTCAATCTCAAAAGACTCTGCAAGATGCTTTTGCCACCATTCATTTAACGTTGTTTCTAATTCTTTACCAATATCCAAACATTGCTGTTCGTTTTTATCATTACCCAACAAGACAAAAACAGAGTCCGTATCACCATAAATGACGGAATACCCCATATCTTCAATAAGGTCTCGACTCTTCTGGATAATTTCATGCCCGCGTCGTGTAATGCTACTCGCCAATTGTGGGTTAAAAAAACGACAGCCATTCGACCCTAAAACACCATAGAACGAATTCATGATAATTTTTACTGCTTGTGAAAGCGGTTGGTCATTATCACGCTTGGCAATATCTCTCTGCGCCCACAAGTCAGTCACAATATCGGGCAATAGATAAGTATCTCTTGAGAAGTTAGCATCCAGAAAGCCAGGTATCCCATCCTCATCACCAAGTGCTAGCCCCATCGGGTCTATCTTGAAAGTACGGATAATACTTGGGTACAGACTCTTAAAATCCAATACCAGGACATTGTCATAAAGCCCCGGTTGCGAATCCATCACAAAACCACCGGGGCTATGCTGCTGATTTAGCTGACTGCCTATATCAGGAGCAACAAAACCATGACGATGTAATTTGGGCAAATACAAATTATCAAAAGCCGCTGTTGATCCACCTTGCCGAT